>CAZYZB010000019.1:8952-10814 GCA_964651405.1 uncultured archaeon | reverse complement strand
CCCATTTTTCTTATTTCTTCCAGTTCCTTTATCTGAATCTCGTCTGCCATAAAATCACTTATAGGTTTATATTAAAAATATTTATATATGTTAGCATAAAAAAGAGTTATGATTGACCTTTATACAGCGTCTGTTTTAGTGTTTTTTGCTATCCTTGGTATATTAATCTATAAGGATAGAAAGAACTTAGATATCAAGTATATTCTTGTAATGAAAAGAACTAAGAGATTTAGGAATATTATAGACAGAATAGCAAGAATATCTCCAAAGTTTTGGAAAATTGTTGGTACAATAGCGATATTGACCTGCCTATTTTTCATGATTCAAGGAGTTTATATTTTATTCACAACCCAACCTTCAGTGCAGTTCGTTCTGCCAACGCCTTCAGCAACAGGCTCCTCTGGTCCAGGATATATACTAATACCTTTCTGGTTCTGGATAATAACTATATTTTTCATACTTGTACCGCATGAGCTTTCTCATGGCATAATGGCTAGGGCAGAGAAGATAAAACTAAAATCAGTTGGCTTGCTTTTGCTTGCAATATTTCCAGGAGCTTTTGTCGAGCCTGATGAAAAGGAAATCAAGAAGGCAAAGGCAATAACAAAACTAAGAATCTTTTCAATGGGTTCTTTTGCAAACTTTTTTATTTCTGCCTTAATATTTTACTTAACTTTGTACTTAATTTGGCCATTGTCAGTTGCTCCAGGAATAAACCTTATGAACGTGACTGAAGGATCTCCAGCATATACATCCGGCTTAAGGGCAGGTATGATATTAACAGAAGCAAATGGAAAAGGGATAGTGCCAACCTATGAAGAGTATCTAAGAGGTTCAAGCTATCTTTATGATGAAATAGGGAATGCAAAACCAAACGAAACTGTTGCGATAAAATCTGATGGGAAAAGTTATAGTGTAAAATTAGGATTTAATGAAAAAACAAATTCTACTTATATGGGAATACAATATACCCCAATTTTTAGAAGTGATCCAAAATTTTTCCTAGGTATCTTAATTCCACTCTTAACCATGATTTCTTTGTTTTCACTAGCAGTTGGAATAGTTAACATCCTACCAATCTATCCGTTAGACGGTGGACTTATAGTTGAGGCAATAACATACAGATACGCAAAGAAGAAATCAAAGAAGATTGTAAGGGCGATAACTTATCTTGTCTTAATGATTTTAGTCTATAGCTTCTTCAAACCTTTCATTATAAGATTTTTAGGTCTTTAATATTGCTGTTTCTTTCTAAGAACTCTCTTATAACTTTTATATTGCAGCCTTTTCTTCCAATAACCATTCCTCTGGTTTCCATGTCAATCGCTAGGGTTACCTTATCTCCGTTTATATCAATTTTTTGAACAGAAGGTATCAAGTTTTTAATGAACTGTTCGGAATCTTCAGACCATTCAAATATTTTTATCGGCTTCTTTAGCATTTTTTCTGCAGTTTTTATGTTATGTCCGTCTTTACCGATGGCTAGGGCCATTTTCCCTGGATTTACAAGAAAGTATATAACCTCAGAACAAACACAGTCTCTAACCTCTGTGCCAGTTATATTCTCAAAGGCTGTTATTACCCTTATAATATCATTGTCAAAGTTTCTCATTTACTCACTTTATTGCCAGCACTGCTATGGAAAATGGTTTTCCACAAAACACGCCAAGCTGTTTTGCTGTTCCATCGAAATTTTCAACCTTTATTCCTGTCAGTTTAGAGTAGTATTCTATATCCTTCTTTATGTTATCTGGGCAGTTGCTTGTCATGAAAACTTGTTTAACATTCTTTAGTTTTAAATTTTTGATAGCTTGCTTGCTACCTATAATTATTTTCTTCTCGTTTACAGCATTTCTCAAATC
>CAZYZB010000019.1:0-8852 GCA_964651405.1 uncultured archaeon | reverse complement strand
TAGCTTGCTTGCTACCTATAATTATTTTCTTCTCGTTTACAGCATTTCTCAAATCGTCTATCATAGAATCAATTTTTGGCTTTCATGCTTTTAAACTTATCGTACACCAGATTAATAGCCTGGACATCCACAGATTTTTTTGACTGCAGTGATATTTATACCAAAATAATATTTATCAATTAACTCTTGTAAATTCTCTGCATAGTAACCTTTTAGTTTCATTTTATTTATTTCATCCTGAGTTAATTTAATAGATTCTGGTGAAACATTACAATTTTCAGATACGAATCTTTGACACGCTCCATATCTAGCATTTTCTATATACGCAGTCGCACAATTAGTTTTTACATCATTTAGCATAATCAGAAGGAATAGGATTAAAATACTAAAAATAACACCACTTAATAAACCGATTTTGAAATATCTTTTCATATTAATCAACAGAATGGTCTAAAACCAACAAAATAAAGAAAAATTGGAAAAACAATTATAAAGCCTAAAATATAGCCTACTATAAAACCTTTTATAAATTCTCTCCAAACAAAAGTTTTCTTCATATATTTGATTTAGAATTTCTGACTAATAAATTCACTTACTTTCTTTTTTGGGTGGTATGAAAACTAGGTCGAACATTCCTGTTCCAACAGGAACGACTTGGTTTATCATCACGTTCTCTATTATGGATTCCAACTTGTCTGTTTCAGCCCTTATTGCTGCTCTGGTCAAGTGCTTTATTGTTTCTTCGAAGTTTGCTCTTGCTAGTACAGAACCTTTTGCGCCAGCTACTCCATATCTTCCTATTGCTTTTATGTCTCCGTCGGCAGTCATCATGTCTGCGACAAGCATGATATGTCTTATGTCAACACTCAACCCTCCTTCCTTCATTGTTGTGTAAGCATCCTTGACAATGGATTGTCTTGCGGCCTCAACTCCTAGGACTTTTAATATTTCATGGATGTTGTTTGTTGTCGTTCTACTCTTGTCAATGCCGTGGACTTCCAAAACCTTTGCGAAATTGCTACCTAAAGTGTTTATAATCCACTCGTCTTCTTTTTGCATTACTCTTACTTCAGTGACACTTTTTACACCTTTTATATGAGAATCTAGGAGCTTTGTCTTTAATTTTTGTAAAGCCTTTATAGAAATTTCTTCCTTTGGTTTAATGACTATGCTGTCCTTCAGCTCTCTTATGCTTAGTTCTTTAAAGTTTTCTTTTAATCTTTCAACAATCTTGTTTGCTTTCAATCCTCTTTCTTTCAGAGAGCTAGCATCTAATGGGATTTCAATTTGCATATTTAACAAATCAATAGCAGGTTCAATTGACAAGTCCTTTAACCTAGTTTCTTGGATTTCAGCTGCAACTTCTTGGGCCTTGCTTGGAGTATTATAACTTTTTTGCAAATAAACCGCCATTGTCGGCGTCTTTGGGGATCTTCTAGCATCGAATATCTCAACTAGTCTTGGCAGACCAAGAGTTACCTTAATTTCAGCAGCTCCTGCTACGTGATAAGTTCTCATTGTCATCTGAGTTGCTGGTTCAGAAATACTTTGAGCAGCCACCACTCCAATAGCCTCTCCTTGTTCATAGCAGCTTTTCTTGTATATTCCAACAACCAAGCTTACTGCCTTTTCTTTTTGTGCTTCAGTTAGCTTGAACTCTTTTATCGCTTCCTTCAGATTTTTCATAATCTTTGGAGGCAATATTTTTTCTGCTTCATCTAGTTTCATTTTTTCACCTTAATACAGATTGGACAATTGATTTGACGTCCAGCTCTCCCCAACTTGATTTAGCTGGGTCTATCTTATCTTCTCCTGGTACGAATTGAATTATTATCTTTCTATTGTCTCTAATTATGTAAGTACAGTCAATTTTAAGATCTTGTAAAGCATTCATAAGTCTTCTTTCCAAATAACCGCTATGCCTAGTTCTCAACGACTTGTCCATGAGTGATTCTCTTCCTGATATTGCGTCGAAGAAGAACTCGAATGGATTTAAACCTGTCTTAAAACTGTTTCTCGAGAAACCATGTGCTGCTGGTGATAAATCTCCAACTTTAAAGTGTGACAAAGTCCTGTCTCTATAACCTCTGTGTATTCTTTCGCCTAGGACTCTTGACTGACCTAATATAGCTGAAATTTGTATCATGTTGGTCATAGAACCTCTGGATCCAGATTTTGCCATGATTGCTGCAGAATTTTCTTCGAATGAATTCTTAATTAATTTTTCTACTTCTTCAATTACTTTTGATAGCGTATTTAATATATGAGTCTCTAAACTTTCCTTTGCAGTGCTTCCAGGAAGGATTTCTATCTTGTTTTCGTGATAAAGTTTTATTAAATTATCAACTTCTTTTTCTGCGTTTTCAATTATTTTTGTTACATTGTTTTTAACTTCATTAGTTAGTTCAATGTCATCCAATCCCATTGTAAAGCCGTACTTGTCTAAATATTTTATGGCGAGTGTAGATACCCTGTCTATGAATTCATGAGCAACTTCAGGTCCATATTCCTTTTCTATTATGTCTATTAGTTTTCCATCCTCAGACTTTATTGCCTTTGAGTCTATTATTCCACGTTCAAGCTTTCCATTCTTGATGACGACGTAACCGTCATTCTCACAAGTCCCTTTCACGCATTTTTCACAACCGCAAACTTTAGATTTAAATTCTATATGCAAGTTCTTTGGGAGCAAGAAACTGAAAATTTCTTTTCCTGTGAAGGTCTTCTTGTCAGGTAAGTCAACAAATATGCCGCATTCTGCTAATAGTTTGAAGGTGTCTTCTCTGCTTAAAACAGTGCTGTTTCTTGTAAGCGCAAATGTTCCAGATATGTGGTCTTCAGTACAACCTACTATTGGTCCACCAAATCTTGGAGATCTTATGTTATTTTGAACTTCCATTAAAAGTTTTGCTTCTGCTTGGGCCTCTTCAGTTTGGAGAACGTGTAGGTTCATTTCGTCTCCGTCAAAGTCTGCGTTATATGGTGTACAAGAGCATAAGTTAATGGTAAAGGTTCTCCATGGTGTGACTTTGACTCTATGAGCCATTATTGACATTCTGTGAAGAGAAGGCTGCCTGTTGAAGAGTACTATGTCACCGTTTTGCAAATGTCTTTCAATTATGTAACCAGGAACAAGTTCTTTTATTATTTCTTCTTTTGTCTCACCTGATACCTTTTTCCTTTTTCCATCTGGCCTGATGACGTAGTTGGCTGATGGCCAGGATGGAGTTCTTGATATAAGTTCTTTGACATAATCCATGTTGTGTTCTGTGGCAGTTAATGGTATAGTCAATTCTTTTGCTATAATCAAAGGTACTCCAACTTCGTTTATGCTTATGCAAGGATCAGGTGATATTACAGTTCTTGCAGAAAAATTAACTCTTTTTCCAGTTAAGTTTTGTCTAAATCTACCTTCTTTTGATTTTAATCTATCAGCTAGGGTCTTTAATGGCCTGCCTGATCTGTGACGTGCAGCAGGAATTCCTGACAAGCTGTTATCAAAGAATGTTGCAACATGGTATTGCAATAGTTCCCAAAGGTCTCCTATTATAAAGTCTGGAGCTCCAATCTCTATGTTTTCTCGTAGTCTCTGGTTTATTCTTATTATATCTACTAGCTTATGCGTCAAATCGTCTTCACTTCTCTCTCCTGTCTCTAGTGTGATTGAAGGTCTCATGGTTACTGGTGGGACTGGTAATAAAGTTATTATTAACCATTCAGGTCTTCCGCCATAAACACCCAGCTCTTTTAAATCCTCGTCTGATATTTTCTCAAACCTTTCTCTAATTTCTATTGGAGGAATTGCAACCTCATCTTCCATGAAGCTGTAAGGCTTTTCGAATTTAACTTGTTTCTGCTCTTCTCCACAGTGCGGACATTTTTTAATTGTAGTTGCTATAGAAGTTGAGATTAGTCTACCGCATTTTCTACATGTTAGTTTCAAAATTTTGTAAATTAATTTTGAATACATGACATGGACAATAGGCTTTACTAATTCTATATATCCAAAATGTCCAAAGTCTGCTCCCATATTTCTTCCACATGTCCTGCATTTCAATCCTGGGTCTATGACACCAAGTCTTGGGTCCATTACGCCCCCTTCTAATGGGAAACCGTCATTGTCGTACAATTCTGCTTTTGTTATTTCAGCTGATGACATTTTCTTTATCATTTGAGGTGATAGCAATCCAAAATCAATAGAACCTATTAATTTTCCATTTAAATTTATTTTAGGATAAATGAGCATCGTCTTTAGTTCGTCTAATAAAAGCTTGAACGCATAAGACATTTCTACGTCTACAACATCACTGTCCTTGCATATTGGGCATATGCTCTTTTCTGTTGCTTTATTCCAAACAGCAACTAAGCCGCATCTCTTACAAAAAGGAACTTCAACTTTATCTGAGTCGAACCTTTCCTTTAGAGTAAGTACAGCACCATGAGCAATCAAACAATCTTTTTCCATTTCCCCTAATCTTAATCCACCTTCCTTTGCTTTTCCTTCTGTCGGCTGTCTAGTCAAAAGAGTGACTGGTCCTCTGGATCTTGCTTGCAGTTTGTTTGCTACCATGTGATCTAGTTTTTGATAATAAATGATTCCACTAAATATCTCAACCTCAATTTTTTCTCCTGTTATACCATTGTAAAGAACTTCTTTTCCATCGCTTCTAAAGCCTGCTTCATGCAAAAGATTGCTTATCTCCTTTTCAGTTAGTTTGCTAAATGCTGAAGCATTTATTTTCTTACCGCTTAAGGCAGAAGTTTTAGCAGCTAGAACTTCTAGAAATTGTCCTATTGCTTGTCTCGTTGGTGTTGAGTGTGGATTTAAAATAATGTCAGGTGTAAGTCCTGAGGATGAAAATGGCATGTTCTCTTGAGCCATTATTAATCCTATTACAGACTTTTGTCCATGTCTCGAAGCAAATTTGTCTCCTAGTTCTGGAACTCTTAAATCTCTTACTGAGACTTTAACAAGTTTATTTCCATTCGCAGTTTCTGATAAGAAAACTCTGTCGACTACTCCTTTCTCTCCATGCCTTAGAGTTATCGAGCTCTCTCTCATGTTTGCTATGCCAGACATTAGCTCGTTTGCTGATAGGAATCTTAAAGGAGATATCCTTCCTATTAGAACAGAATCACTCTCTACTTTTGCCTCAGGAGTTAATACTCCATCTTCTGCTAATTTAGCATAATCTTCTTCTGATCTATAACCTCTTACGTCTTTGTCAGGGATACCAATCTTATCTTCCTGACCACCCCAGTATCTTTTTTCTTCTCCAGAATAAATTCTGTAGAAGAATGATCTAAACAATCCCCTTTCTATTGATGCCTTGTTGAAAACAACGCTATCAAGCATGTTAAAGCCTTTGTAAGAAGAAATTGCTACGACAACGTTCTGACCTGCAGGATGATGATTTAATCCTACCACATCTGTCGTGTCTGTCTCGACCAATGGCGACTGAGGATAGACTAGGATGTTTGACTTTGTGTCGCTCCTTAAAGGATAATTATATTGATACATGCCGATAGCTTGACAAACCATTTTTGCTCCTAGGTTTACTCTGTCTCCTCTGTTGTGCTCTGGAAATGGCAGTAATGTGGCAGGTATGCCAAGGATGCTTATTGGTGTCAGTTCCAAATGAGTATGCTCAGAAGTTATGCTTTTTTCATTTAAGGCAACTAAGGCAGCATCTTCTTCTTCTGTATCCAAATATTCAATGCAACCTGCTTTTACAAGATCAAACCAACGAATCTCATTATCCTTTAATTTTTTAATAATCTCTTCTGTTAACCTTGGCTTGCCACTTTCTAAAATTATAAGAGGTCTTCTAACCCTTCCTGAATCTGTGTTTATTCTAATTTCATTTATCTGAGGATAATAAACGAAGTTTATTTCTCTTGAGATTTTTCCCTCTCTTCTCTTGTTTCTTAAATCATCAATAAATTCATTACCATTCTCAACGTAACCTATTGGAACTCCATCAACAAAAACATCGATTCCTTGCTTGCCTAGTTTTAAATTGGAGATGAACTTCTTTTTCTCAGTTTCTAGTATGCCTTTTGTTATTTCTGCAAATAATGCCAAGTGCTTTCTTAGACCGATGGTTGGCCCTTCTGGTGTTTCAGACGGGCAGAATTTTCCCCAATGTGTTGGATGAAGTTCTCTTGCTTCAAAGTGTTCCTGGGTTGAAGTCAAAGGCGAAAGCACAAGCCTCATATGTGACAACGAATCAACATAGTTCTTTCTCTCTAATCTCTGTGAGACTCCTGTTCTTCCACCTATCCATGCTCCTGTTGCCATTGCGGATGCTAATTGGTTTGTGACAACATTTGCTTCAACAATTGTTTGGGCTGGTGGTAACTTTCCACGTTTTGCCATTTTTTGATAATTATACTTTATTCTTGCTATCAAACCCCATCTTCCAACGAGAATAGATCTGAATAATAATTCTAACAAGTCGCCAGAGAGTTTAATTCTTTTGTTGCCATAATGGTCCAAGTCGTCCTCTGGTATGACTCCTAACGCGAATTCAATTATCTTCTTTATTGCTTTTAAAAGATAGTTTGCCTTGTCTGTTCTATTTTTAGTTTCCTGTCTCAAGTGTGGCAACAGATACTTGTCAATTATCTGCTCTACTCTTTCCTTCCTATATTCTTTTTGTATAATCTTCAGATGCTTGCCTATGTATTCTAACGCATCCTTTTCAGTTTGTACATCAGTCTCATAAAGATTGACATAAAATTCGTTTATTACTTTCTCATCCTTTAGCCCTTCTACTATGTCTTTATCCTTTTCTAGTCCTAGAAGTTTCAATAAAACGACAATCGGTAGTCTTCGAATGTTTGCAAAAGAAATGTATATTGTCCCATCATTCTTCCTTTCAATAGTATGCCTTTGAACAAAACCGTTTCTCTCAGAATTCACTCTTATTAATTCAGTATAGTTGCCAATGTTTTGCTTTTCAACTATCATTCTGTTTTGTGCAATTTCCTCTATAAGGACTAGAACTCTTTCAGTTCCATTAATTATGAAATATCCGCCAGCATCATATGGGTCTTCTCCACTTTTTTCTAGTTCGTCTTTGCTCATCTTGCTTAAGGAACATATCTTTGATTTTATCATTACTGGAAGTTCTGCAAGCAAGACATTAACAGGCTCTTGCTCAACTTTATTTACAATGGGAGTTATTTCCAAGTAAACTGGTACTGTGTATGAGAAGTCTCTTATTCTCGCCTCCATTGGAAGAATTTCTCTTACAGCACCTTCTGCTTCTTTTACACATGGTTTGCCAGTAGAAATTTTTCCGAGCTTTATTGTCAAGTCACCTATCTCTGGGACTTCAGGCTTTATTTCACCAATCTCATCTATTATTTTTTGCAGTCTGTTGTCTATAAAATCATTAAAACTTTCAATCTGAAATCTAACAAAGCCAACGTTATCCTTAAAGTTATTTAAAAGTTCTTTCATAAGATCACTTCTTGGCAACAACTCTATAGTAAACTGATATTCCAGCTGTTGAAGATTTTCTTACGATTTTTAAAACATCCCCTTCTTTTGCTTCAATTTCTTTTACAACTGGGTCATTCGTTAGAATCTTTGGTAAATTTCTTTCAGTTATATTCATTTTTTCAAATAATTCTTTTTTTTCATTTTCATTTAATATAGTGTGCTCAGGAACCAGCTCATGTTTTAGAATATCAAATTCTTTTTCCAATATACCACCATATTACTCTGTCTAGGGAGTAAAACGATTAAAAGTTGTAATTTCTATATTAGAAACTATAGTTTATAAACTTTACTGTTTGACGTATTTTTTACCTTCTTTTCCTGACTTTTGCTCTTTTTACTGTCCTTTCAACTTTTACAGGAGCTTTCTTAACTTCTACTACTTTCGGTTCCTCTACAACTCTTAGTTCAACCGGCTCTTCTGTGCTTTGTGGAAAATAAATTTGTACAGCCAAGTTTAGGATTGCTACTGAGACAAAAAACATTCCGACTGTTATTGCTGTTGGATCTACTGGGTTAGAGAAAATTATCAGAGCGCCCAGGATAAGAACTATTAATGTTAAAATCATAGTTGCTATTCTTTTCATGTTTAAAATATGCTCAAGTCAGCTTAAAAGGTTTTTGGTAGAACCTTATTAATATTAATAACCTGGACAAGCGCAAGTTATTCTTGCGCAAATTTCATTATCACATCTATCTATATTCATAAATGTATTAAATGCTATTACATTTCCTTGCCAAGTAACATTAATTTTAGTCCAATCGTTGCATGCTGGAATTTGGTTCAAATATTTTATACAACCAACATTTTTAGTAGCTTCTGAAATTGACGTTGCACCACAACCTGGATGGTGAAATGATAAAAATGTTATAGTGAACAATGACATTATAATAAAAGCTGTAAAAATCCCAAGAGTTAAACCACCTATAAAATATCTGTTTGTCATTATTAATCACACCAAGAAAAGATTGAACCAAAATAAAGTATAAATAATATCAAAAGAATTGCAAGAGTTATCAAGAAGCCTATTACAATTCCTCTCTTAAATTCTTTATTCTGTTCTTTCTTCATATATTCAATTTGTCATTCCTAATTCAAATATATCCTCATCCCGTTGAAGAAGCGGTGAAGAAAAATGATATGGGCCCAACGGGATTCGGACCCGCAACCTACTGATTAAGAGTCAGTCGCTCTAACCAGGTTGAGCTATGAGCCCATAATTCTAAATAAGAAGTAGAGTTTATATTACTTTTCCTAAGAATTATTTTTTTCTCTTTTTAGTCAATGGATGCTTCCACATCCATCTAAAATTTCTTAATTTTGCATCTGGATAACCACATTTGC
>CAZYZB010000018.1:7563-17485 GCA_964651405.1 uncultured archaeon | reverse complement strand
TCTCCTTGCCATATTACTTTTCCTCTTAATTCTAGAAATTCATTGTACTGAGTTTCTAACTTAGCAAATAAATCCTTAAGCCTCAAGTAATCCTTGCTAACATAACTCATTATTCTTGGAAATGGATTTAATGACCTTGCCAACCAGAAAACTTTATTCTTATCTTGACCGGTCTCTACTAGCCCTTTCTTTTGTAAAGAGTAAAGATACTTGTAAGCGTTTGTAACAGAGATACCAGACTCTTTTGCTATGAGACTTGCATCAGCTTTTACAACATCCCTATTGGTAAGCATAAGCATTGATCTTATTATTCTTATCTCTAGGTCATCGAATTGTTTGCTGTCTTTTAGTAAAGAACAAAAATCATTTATTTCCATAGATATTTTATTACTTCGCTAATTTAAATGCCTTACGGATTATAATAAGGCTTATAAATATCTTATTCTAAATATTGACATGCAAACTAATGACTTTGTTAAAATAAGTTTTACAGGCAAGATAAAAGAAACTGGAATGGAGTTTGATAAAGGAGAGAATGTTCCAGTAGTAGTTGGTGTAAATTACACCTTGAAAGGTATTGATAATGTTTTAGTTGAGATGAATGTTGGTGATAAGAAAACAGTGGAACTTTCACCTGAAAATGCATTTGGAAACAGAGATGCTAGGCTTGTGAAGCTAGTTCCTTTATCTGAATTTAAAAAGCATAACACTAATCCTTATCCTGGAATGATTTTAGAAGCAGATAATATGAGAGGAAGAGTTCTTTCAGTCTCTGGTGGCAGAGTAAGTGTAGACTTTAATCATCCTTTAGCTGGAAAATCACTTGTATATGAAGTAGAAATAAAAGAAAAGTTAGAAAATATAGAAGATAAAGTAAAATCTTTGATAGAAATTTACACGAGAATGGATGGAAGTAAGGTTAAAGCAATAATAAAGGAAAAAGAAATTGAGGTTGAAGTTCCACCCATGATAAATTCTGTTTACAAAAAGAAAATTGCTGATGATGTGATAAAGTTTTTAGGTTTTGATAAAGTAAAATTTGTAGAAAGTTTTGAAAAACCTAAAGAACAATGATTATTTTCATGTTTATAAAATTTACTTTCTTATTTTTCTTATGGGTCAAGCAAGATTTAGTACTGCCAATGAAAGAATATTAAGTGAAATTAAAAGAGAAATTCCAAGAGAAAAATATGGACATAAAGAAATTATATGGAATCCTATTTACATTGATATCTTTCATAGTTGTTTAGCCGTATTGAAGAAAAGAGGTGACTGCCAGAATGGTTATGACTGTGGAGATGCCAGTTTAAAAGTAAAAACTATGTTAGAGGAAAATGGAATAAAGTCTTCTGTTGTAGAAGGTACTTCTGAAGATGGAATTTTTTATTCTAGTAGAGGACACAAGTTTGTGGTCGTTGATGGCACTGACATAATAGTAGATGCCGTCCCTTTGTATCCACTCTTAGGAGCAAAGCATATTATTACAGAAAAAATTACTGATGAAAAATTACAGCGTATATCAGACATTGTAGGCTTGGAAAATTTCGTGTTGAACTTTCAAGAAAAGGATAATCGAAAATACCTCACAGCTGCTGCTGTTAAAGGAATATATTGCGATGAAAATGATAAAGCAACCGATAGTGTATGGGTAGATATAACAAGAAAACGTGAAACACCTGAAGAAGCATGCAGGATAATAGCTCGACCTAACGAACATAATATCAGAAAGCTCTTTAGGAATGGTTTGAACCCTATCACCAAAGAGTATTCTCTTGATGAAGCAGCAGAAAGATTGGAAATCCTAGAAGCTAAAGAAGCCGTGAGTATAGAAAAAATAGGATGGGATTTAACTCTTAAAGAAATTGGAAATGTAGATGCTAAGCTTAAAGATTTTAAATATGTGAACGAAGATTTGGAAAAACTTTTATTAGAAAATACAAAGGAATTTGTTCATTTGATTGAATTTGCATCATTAGCTTGATTATATTTCTACTTATAACATTTCAATTAATTTTTTAAAGGTGTTTTCTAAAGAAATTATCAGGTGAATACTATATGGCAGTAAGATCTGTTGAAGGTACAGGAAAAATTTCTGATACTGATGAGGATTTGAGAAAAATATTAGAAACAAGAAAAGCAGAAATTAAAGTTATAGGCGTAGGTGGAGCAGGCAACAACACTATTTCTAGAATGATGCAAGTAGGAGTCGTTGGTGCACAAATTATAGCAGCTAATACAGATGCGCAGGATTTATTATACACTGATGCAGACAAAAAAGTTTTGCTAGGAAGAGACTTGACAAGAGGATTAGGAGCAGGAGCAGACCCGAACGTTGGAATGGAATCTGCGAGAGAGAGCAGAGAAGATATTAAAGATGCATTGAAAGGAGGGGATATGGTCTTCATCACCTGCGGTCTTGGTGGTGGAACTGGAACAGGAGCTTCTCCAATAATAGCAGATATTGCAAAGAAAATGGGCTTGTTAACTGTCGGTGTAGTCACGTTGCCTTTTAGCATGGAAGGAAAACAAAGAATGGAAAATGCAAGAAAAGGTTTGAGCGAACTACAAAAAACTGTTGATACATTGATAGTTATACCGAATGACAAACTCCTAGAAATTGTTCCTGACGTATCAATTGTTTCAGCATTTAAAATATGTGACGAGATCCTAGTCAATGCAGTTAAAGGCGTTACGGAACTAGTTACAAAACCTGGTTTAGTTAATTTAGATTTCGCAGATATTAGAGCAGTCATGACTAACGGTGGCATAGCAATGATAGGAATGGGAGAATCTGACACAGAGAACAGAGCAGTAGAAGCTGTTGAAAAAGCTTTGAATAACCCATTGCTTGACGTTGATATAGACGGAGCGAATGGAGCTTTGATAAATGTGTCTGGTGGAACTGACGTCACGATAAAGGAATGTCAAGAGATAGTCGAAGCAGTTTCAACGAAATTAAACGATGATGCAAAGATAATATGGGGAGCACAGATAACAAAAGAACTTGGTGACATTGTAAGAGCACTGTTGATAGTGACTGGAGTCAAAACACCACTAGGATATACCGGCGAAACTTTCTCGAAAGAAAAGCAGAAGGAAATTGAGAAGATACTTGGAATAGAGTTCATATAACAGAAAAAATCAGGCAAAAGAAAAGCATTTAAATAGTACATATTATAATAGTTTTATTCTAGGTGCTAAAATGGAAGAGGTTAACGTACAACAAAAGCAAGAACAGCATAAGGAAGAAAAACAGAAAGGTCCAGGTATTTTCAGTAGATTGAAAAATAAACTTACCGGCTATAAAAGGGTAGTAGATGTGGCTAGAAAGCCAACAAGGGAAGAGTTCTCTTCGTCCATGAAAATAACTGGCAGTGGTATAATACTGATAGGAGCAATAGGGTTCGTAATATTTTTAGCATATTTCATATTGACTAAATTGGTGATTTAATGATACGCACTATAAGGACGACCGTCGGTAGAGAAAATGCCGTAATCGAGACTTTAACATGTAAAATAAAAAATATGGGTTTGACCATAAAGTCAATCTTTCATCCAGGAGAATTGAAAGGATATATTTTCTTGGAAGGTGAGGAAGAGGTTATAAACGGGTTAATAAAAGGAGTTCCCCATGTAAAAGGCATTATTAGAAAAGAAGTTTCAATGACTGACATTAAAAAATTCTTAGAAGTTAAAAAAATCGAGATAAAGATAAACAGAGGAGACGTAGTCGAGGTAACTGGCGGCCCGTTTAAGAACGAGAAAGGAAAAGTAACTAGAGTTGATGAAGCAAAGAGCGAACTAACAATCGAATTCCTCGAAGCAGCTGTTCCTATTCCAATAACAATCCCTATAGATTCTGCAAGGCTTATAGAAGCTGCAGAGAAAGAGAAAGGTGAAAATAAATGATAACCATTAAAGCTTTGGTAGAGGGTGGAAAAGCAACACCAGCACCTCCATTAGGTCCATCATTAGCACCGACGAAAGTTAATATAGGACAAGTTATAGCTAAAATAAATGAGAAAACAAAAGACTTTGCTGGAATGCAAGTACCAGTAACGATAAAGATAGACCCTTCAACAAAAGAATTCGAGATAAGCGTAGGTAGTCCTTCTGTAGCTGCTTTGATTAAGAAAGAGTTGAATGTTCAGATTTTAGCAAAGGCACCATTCAAAGTTTTTGAAAAGGATGGAGTCAAGGAAGAGTTCAAGGAGAGTCTGAAGTTCGAACAAGTTGTTAAAATTGCAAAGATGAAACAGGATGACTTGAAGACAGAAGACTTGAAGAAAGCTGTCAAACAAGTTGTATCATCTTGCGTGAGCTCAGGCGTCTACGTGGAAGGAAAGACACCAAAGGCAATTCTAAAAGAAATCAATGAAGGAAAATGGAACGAAAAGATTAAATGACAAAACTTGATATGTACAAAGAAAAGAATCCTTTGTCGGTTGTTTTAATAGCAGTGTTTGACAAAAACAAAATTCTTCTTGCAAAAAGAAAGAGACAGCCTTACAAAGGATTTTATGGAATTCTTGGTGGAAGACAAACATTCGGCATGCTCACGAAGCATATTGTCAAGAAAGAAGTCATGGAAGAGACTGGATTTTCTATAAAAGAAGACTCGATAGAGACTAGAGGATTATATAGTGAGATACTCTTAGACAAGGAAGGCAAGCCTAAAGATCATTTTATATTTAGAGTCTGCAAGGTTGATGTTGATAAGAAAATCTCTGAAGACTTGGAGAAGACTGATATAGACAAGTTCGAATGGTTTGACCTACCCCTGAAGAAAGAAGTTAAAAAGAAGATAATACCCACAGACCTCATAATGATTGAACACGTCCTCTCAGACAAAAAACATGACTTTAAAGAATTTGTAGTACAGGAAACAGAAACCCCTAATGAGTTGAAGATTGTTTATTCAAAATAAACTTTAAATTCTTTTACAGAGCATTATTTTGTATGCTAAAATTGATATTTTTACTCTCACTTGCAATTACAACAGCCTTAACTGCAATGCAATTCTCAGGCTATCAAGTTCTTGATTTGGTTATAATCATGATTATAATAGACTTTATCTCATTAGGAGCGTCAATAGAACTAGAAAGAAGAAAGTCGGATAAGGAAACCAAAGGATTTATCACTACAAAGCTTGAAGGTATAGAGAATATTTGCAAGGATATATTCAGTCACATAACTTCTCCGAATCCTGGATTCGAGGCTAAGTTAGAGAAGCAAAAGAACGATATGAGCTATATTCTTGATAAGATTGCAAAGAAATCCTTGGAACTAGAAGAGAAGTTAAATGTATTTGGGAGAGTTCTAACAAATGACTCAAAAGAAAAGATTGAAATTTCTGAAGAGGCTGTAGAAGAAGAAACACAAGAAGAAAAACCAGCTGAAAGTTTTAATGTCGGAGAAATAATGTATGTAGAAGACGAAGGACAGGAGTAAAGGTTTAAATACATATCCAAATAATTAATTTTACTGCGTTAGCAGTAGCATAGTGCGTTAGCTGATTATTATGGTTGAGCAAAAAGTATTAGACGCTATTAAGAAAGCTAGAGAAGTTATAAAGAAGAGAAACTTCAAACAGACATTTGACCTAGCCATTAATCTAAAGAACATTGACCTTAAGAAGCCTGAAAATAAAATCAAGACCGAGGTAAAAATACCTCATAGTTTTAAAGAATCTAAAATCGGAATTATAGCTGATAACCTTTTGCCTCAAACAAAGGACTTGGAGAATGTTGTTGTTGTAAGAAAGGAACAGGTAGAAGCTTTTGGAAAGAATAAGAAAGAGGCAAAGAAACTTGCAAGAAGTTGCAGATACTTTTTAGCAGAGGCACCTCTGATGCCTTTGGTTGGAAAGGCACTTGGACCTATTCTAGCTCCAAAGAACCTTATGCCCTCACCAATACCTCCTACTACTCCTAATCTAAAATCTTTGGTAGATCAGAAAAGAGGCGTGTTTAAATTACAACTCAAAGACTCACCAACAATACATGTACCAGTAGGTATAGAGGACATGAAAGATGAGGAAGTGGCAGAAAATATCGATACTATTGTTAGGACGGTTTTAACAAGCTTGCCAAAGGGAAGAGAGCAGGTTAAAAACATTGTTATTAAACTCACAATGGGCAAACCAGTAAAAGTGTTATTATGAAAGGAAGAAAAGAACCAAGAAAGGAAAAAATAGAAGCTGTTGAAAAATTAGCTGAACTATTAAAGAGCTATCCAGTGATAGGAATCCTTAATTTGTATAAAACTCCTGCTAATGCTTTACAAAAAATAAAAAAGGAACTAAAAGGAAAAGCTGTTATCAAAGTCGCAAAGAAGAGCGCATTATTACGCGCTTTGGAAAAGTCTGGTAAGCAGAGTTTAAAAGATTTTATAACAGACTATCCTGCTTTGATGCTAGCAAATCTAGATCCATTCAGATTGTATTTGTTTTTACAAAAAAAGAAAACTCCAGCAGCAGCAAAGCCTGGAGACATTCCAACAAGTGATATAGAAGTTAAGGCTGGTCCAACTGATTTACCACCTGGTCCCGCCATATCAACGTTAACAAAAGCTGGCTTGCATGCAAAAGTTGAAGCTGGAAAAATAGCTATTATGAAGGACAAGGTTGTCATAAAGGCTGGAGAGAAGGTTTCCTTGGATTTAGCATCAGCTTTACAGTTGCTAAAGCTCCAACCAATGGAAATCGGACTAAACGCAGTTGTTTTCGAAGAGAATGGAATCCTTTATAAGAAAGAACAGTTGTTTATAGACGAGGCTAAGCTTCTAAATGATATTCAATTGGCTATACAGAACGCATTTAACTTTTCAATAAATGCTGAGATTCCAACAAAGGAGACGATCGGCTTCATGCTAGCCAAAGGACAAATGCAAGCTAAGCAAGTTGCTACTGAAGCAAAAATAGAGGGATAAATATGCCAGAAATAGATGACGAATTAAAAAGTTTAATCGAAAATAATGTGTTAACCTTAACAACTGTAGATAATGACAAATCTCCACACTCAATAGCAGTTGCATACGTTAAGGTTGTTGATAAAGATAAAATTTTAGTTTCAGATAATTACATGAAAGAAACCATAGAAAATTTAAAAATTAACAGTAATGTTTCCTTATTAATGTGGAATGAAAATTGGAAGAAAGATTGTTTTAGTTTTGAATTAAGAGGTAAAGCTCAATATTTTACTTCAGGCAAATGGAGAGAGACTGTTAAAAAAATACAAGAAAATAAAGGTAACCCTGCAAAGGGTGCAATTTTAGTAACGATAACCAAAATTAAAAAATTAGCATAATGAGGTGTAAAAAATGGAGTTAATATACAGCGCTTTGCTTTTGCACACTGCAAAACAAAAAATAGATGAAGGTAATTTGATGAGAGTTTTGCAAGCAGCTGGAATAGCACCAGACTCTGCAAAGATTAAAGCAGTAGTTGCAGCATTAGAAAGTGTTAACATAGATGAAGCAATTAGCAAGGCAGCAATGCCAGTTGCAGCACCAGCAGAAGCAAAGGCTGAAAAGAAAGAAGAGAAGAAAGAAGAAGACGTAGAAAAGAAAGCTGAACAAGCAGTAGAAGGCTTAGCAGGACTGTTTGGTTAATTATTTTTATTTTTATCCTAACTTTCCTACAGCTTCTCCTCTAACTGTTTTTCTAAATTTACTGCTGTGTTTAGAAAATTCTTCCATGTTTTCTTGTGTTATGGTTTCAATCCTTGGAAATCGCTTTAACTCATCTAACAAATCTTCTTTTCCTTCTTGAATAAATGTTCCTGCAATGAATTCTATTGCGCTAGTATCTGGTGAAGTTACACCAATCTCAGCCTCTCTAACAGCATAATTATTTCCATTAAAAGAAACTGTTAAACCACTGCCTTCTCTGACCAGCCTGAATGCTTCAACATCAGTTATGCTATCTCCAACATACATTGTATCAGCTAAATCTACACCTAATTTTTTAGTAATATTTTTAACTGCATTTGCTTTTTCATAACCACCTATAGGATTAACCTCATCTAGAATCCTACCCACAGTCATTTGAGGAGTTCTTTTCCAAAAAATATAATCTAGTCTTTCTATATTTCTTTTGTCTTCTTCAGAAAATTCCTCCAAACGATTAGATTTTGGAATATTTATTACAGGCATATTAGCTATCTCTGATGCAGTTTTCTTTAATTCTTCTTTTTCAGTTTCGGTTATTCCAAAAGAGTCAAGATTCAATCTTGTTGAATATGTACTCTCAAATGGAAAATCTATTTGACCACACAGTGCACGTATGTAATGCTCATAGCTTGTACTGACAATGAAAGTTGATGCTAATTTACTAATTGCCTTTAAAGTATTAGGTGCTCCAGGCACAAGAAGAATATTATTAGAAGATTCTTCAATCATCATTTTATCCGTTACCTCATATGCTTTGAAAAATGGTAATATTAATCTTAAAGTATCTCCTGCCTTATATTTTGGCTTTTTAACAACATCTGCCAAGACGTCATCATATCTACTTACTACAGGGAAAAGTTTGTCTCCATATGGAATGAATTTAGAAGACAACTCAAAAGCATTATCATTTTTTGAAATCGGACCTTCGCAATCAGATATAAAGACTCTTTTAGCCTTAGGCATAAACAAAATTATTAACATAAATATAAATAATTGGAATTGTAATGTACATCAATTACTATCAATCTTAAATTCTTTTAAATTTTAGTAATAAATATGGTTGAAAAAGAAGAATTAGCAAAATTAAGGGAAATGGACAGTAAAGGATTAGATGATTACTTCAGAATATCAAATATTAAAAAAGCTGGAACTTTAAAGGCAGCTATTGATCCAAGAAGATACGAAGTTTTGACTGATGAAAATAAAACTACAAAAGAAATGGCAGGGGAACTTAAATGTAAGATACCAGCCGCTACATCATACAGATATTTGTTGATAAAGTATGGGCTAGCTGACAAAAAAGTATCGAAAGTTAAAAAAAGATTGGAAGAATTTATTGGTGGAAAGCCTCGTAACATATATGAAATCAGGGAAAATGTAGAAGGGTTTTATCCAGACGCATTATACCAAAATGAGGAAGTTGCTTCAGTCGGACCTAAAAATCAGAGATTGTATTATTTGAAAAATCAGAAAAAAATTGCAGAGAAAGAATTAGATAAGAGATTTGATAAGAGTGATAAATTAGTCTTAAGTGCATTAACCAAACCTATGACTGTAACAGAACTAAGCAAAGCTGCTAAAACAACTTATGATTATATATTAATGTTAGAAAGCGAAGGAAAACTGCTTAGGGCAAGACGTTTTTGCGGCGGTAAAAAAGAAAAAAAGATTTGGATGCTTGAAAAAGATTATGTGTATAAGCCTGGACAAGAAGGAGATGTTGCTGATTTGGTAATTCAAAAAATTCAATCCTTAGGAAAATTAAGTCGAGCGGAGAAGCAATCGATAACCGGTTCTGTTAAAGCTCTTCCAAGACCAATATCAGAAATTGCTCACAGATCCTACGTATCTTATTTAAGAAGTGAAGATTCTAAAGAATGAAGTGTGTCAAATCAAGAAACTGCTTAAAATTTGTAATGCATGTCAATTACACTTCCAAGGTTCAACAAAGTTTAAATCTTTTGATGTAATTAATAGATACTATGAAAATGGCAAAAATAATACCAATAGCAATTCTATGTTTAATGATATCAGCGACATTAGTTAGCGCAACACACACATCAAGTGTGACAATTACACCAAATATGTGGGCAAAGAACACTATAAAGTCAGTCTCAGTAGTGGTTACAAACACAAACGGCGACAGCATAACAAAAGTAGAGTTGAACGTTCCTAAAGACACAAATCAAGTTCCAATTTATACTGTTGGTGATATAACAACACCTCAAGGATGGACTTATACTACAACAGG
>CAZYZB010000018.1:0-7463 GCA_964651405.1 uncultured archaeon | reverse complement strand
TTTGCAGTAACAACTGCAGGACAAGCAGCTGTTTCGTATTTTGTAATTTCAAATGTCCCAACAACTTCAGTTGCAGGAACTGCTTTCAAGATTAATGTAAAAGCTTATGGAGACGATAATCAAATTAAAAAAGATTACGTTGGAGCAATAACTTTTACTTCAACTGATTCATATGCAGTATTGCCACTTGATTATACATTCCAAGTAACAGACTATGGATCAAAAGACTTCACAATAACATATAAAGGCACAGGTGAACAGAAATTTACTATAAGGGATACTTCATTGGGACTTTCTCAAGAATCAACAAAGACTGCTGTTAAACCAGGACCAATAACAGACATAGGAATAATGCCTCAAGACAAAAAGGTTTCTACTGGAGATAAAGTAACATTTAGCGTAACAGGTAAGGATGTTTATGGAAATTTAATTGATGTAACAGATAAGGCAACATTGAAAATAGATACTAAAGCAGGTGGGAGTTGGAACAAAAGTATTTACACAACTCAAAACGAAGGAACATTTGTTGTAATCGCAACTTATAACTCAATAGTTAGTGGAACAACGCTAACTGTTGCTAAAAGTGTAGTAATGCCACCCGTGACACCACCGGTAACACCGCCAACGAACGTCACTCCACCAGAAGTTCCTGAAATGTCATTGTCTGTTCCAGACTCAATCACAATAGCACCTGGTTCAAATGACACAATGATAATAACTGTTAACAACAATGGCAACAATGACCTAACAGGAGTAGAAATAAATGTTGAAGGAGTTCCAAATGACTGGATAAGCGTTTATCCTTTGCTGAATGATATACCATCAAAGAGCTCTAAAGACTATTTAGTTATAGTTTTCGTCCCTAAGAACGAATCTGGAACAAAAACAATAGACTTTATAGCAAAATCTAGTGAAGGTGCAATCGCAGCAAAAGAAACGAACTTGGTGATATCAAGTGCTCCAACAGGTTCATTCACAATGCCAAAGAACATTTTGCAATTGGGTGTAGTGATAATAGCAGTAGCTGCAGTTGTAATAATTGGTTGGGAACTTTGGTTCAAGAAGCCAAAGTCAAAGTGATTAGAATTTTTTAATTTTTAACCCTTTTTATTAGTTTTATAGATAAATTTTTCTAGTCCAAATTATATTAGTTAACTATGCAAACTGATAAAAAATCTTTGATTAAATTTTTACAAAAAGACTGGAAGAAACATTGGTTCGTAGAGTTGTTTAAGGAAAAAGGATTTGAAAGAAAGCAATGTAAGAGTTGTGGAAAGTTCTTTTGGACCTTGAAAGACCAAGAGGTCTGCAACGACTCATTGTGCAAAGGCTATGTGTTTTTAGAAAAACAACTAGCTAAAAAAATGGATTACTTTAAGACTTGGGAAGCTATAAAAGATTTTTTTGTTAAAAACGGTCATACTGCTTTGAAAAGATATCCCACTATTTGTAGGTGGTATCCTTTGTACTTCACAATAGCAGGCATAGTAGACTTCTATAGAATAGCTGACGAAAAGATAACATTTGAATTTCCTGCTAATCCAATAATATTATCACAGCCTTGCCTGAGATTTAATGATATTCCTAACGTTGGTTTGACTGGGAAACATTATACATGTTTCGACATGATACAGCAAAGTTCTGTTTATGGAAAGAGCGGATATTGGAAAGATAAATGCATAGAGCTAGACTATGATCTTTTGACAAAAGTTCTTGAAATTAAACCTGAAGAGATAAACTTCTTGGAAGACGCTTGGGTCGGTTATGGAGCATTCGGCTACTCTCTGGAATTTTTTGTAGGCGGTCTTGAGATGGGAAATGCAGTATTCACAGAATTTGAAGGTGACCTGAGCAAGTATTCTGTAATGAAGGAAAAGATAATAGATATGGGAGCTGGTTTGAACAGATTTTGTTGGCTTGGTCAAAGAACTCCTACAAGCTATGAAGCAGTGTTCGGACCTTTGATAGAAAAAATGATAAAAAAAGCTGGAATTGAATATGACGAGAAATTCTTTTCAAAATATTCAAAATTTGCTGCATATCTAGATTTTACAGAATCTAATGTGGAAAAGGAAAAAGAAAGAATTGCAAAAATTCTTAAAATTCCTTTGGAAGAACTTTATAAAAAAGTCAGTCCAATGGAAAAGCTTTATGCTATTGCAGATCATTCTAAAACTTTGCTTTTTGCATTGTCAGATGGTGGCTTGCCATCAAATGTTGGCGGAGGCTATAATCTTAGAGTAGTCTTAAGAAGAGCTCTGAATTTCATAGAGCATTTAGGCTCTCCATTCAGCATAGAAGAGATAATCGAAGAACAAGCAAAATATCTCAAGCCAATGAATCCAGAGCTTATAGAAAACTTAAATCATATAAATAAAATCTTAGACAGTGAAAGGAAAAAATACAAAGAAACTAAAGAAAGAGTTAAAGGTATTGTTGAATCATTAGCCAAGGAAAAAATTACAGAGGAAAAGCTTATTGAATTATACGATTCTCAAGGAATAAACCCAGAGCTAATAGCAGAGGTCAATAACAAGATAAAGATACCTTCTGACTTCTATGCTAAGGTGACGGAAAAGCATCTGCAGGAAAAGGAAGGGAAAGAAGAGAAGAAAATGGATGTAACAGGTATTGCAAAAACCAAAAAACTTTATTATGAAAATGAAAAGCTTTTCGAGTTCAAAGCTAAGGTCTTGAAAATAGAAGGAGAAGATGTCGTCCTTGACCAAACTGCCTTCTATCCTAGAGGCGGTGGACAAGAACCTGATATAGGTTTTATTAATGATTCTGAGGTCTATGATGTCGAGCCTTATAGCGATGTCATATTCCACAGAGTAAAGAATCCTGATTTTAAAGTTGGAGATACTGTAATTGGAAATGTCAATGTTGACAGAAGAGAACAAATAAAGAAACATCACACGTCTACTCATCTGATTAACATGGCTACACGCGAACTGCTGGGCAATCACATCTGGCAAGCAGGTTCAAAAAAAGATATTGATAAGGCGCATCTAGACTTGACACATTATGAATCTTTGACAGAAGAGCAGAGAAAGAAGATTGAAGATTTTGCAAACAACCTAATCAAGAAGAAAATAAAAGTCAAAAAGGAAGTCCTGTCTAGGAGCATTGCAGAAGAGAAGTATGGATTCGTTATCTATCAAGGAGGTTCTATTCCTGAAACGACACTAAGAATAATTAGCATAGCTGGTATAGATTCTGAAGCCTGTGGAGGATTGCATGTCGATAACACAGAAGAGATCGAGGAAGTGTTTATTTTTAGCACAAAAAGAGTGCAAGACGGAGTCATACGAGTTGAATATGTTGCAGGGAAAGACCTAGTTAAGAAAACTAGAGAAAAAATCTTAGTAGAGAAAAAAATATCTGAAGAGAGACTGAAGAGAAAGATGAAAGAGATTACTGAAGAGAAGAATAAGATTAAAAATCTAAAGGAAAAGTCTAAAAAGCTCTTTGGTGTAAACTACATGGAAACAGAGGATATGAAAGAAATAGAAACTATTGCCAGGGAGAGCATAAAGGAAGAACCTGAAAAGTTTTCTGTTTTAATAGGAAAAGGAATTGTTTTTGGAATTAAAGGAGAAAATTGCAAGAAGAACATTGAAAAGATTGTAAAGGAAGCTGCTAAAATAATGGGCGGCTCTGCTGGTGGAAAAGGAAATGAGTTCAAAGGTGGCGGACCTTTGAAAGAAAAAGGCAAAGAGGCTTTTGAGAAGGTTAAAGAATTAATTAAATATTAACGCTATCTATAAATGCTCTTACTTTTTCTTGGGGGTAACCTTTTCTTAAAAGGGAGTAATAAACATTTTCTCTAACTCTATTTTCTGTCTCAGGTTTTCTTATTTCATCTGCATAACATATTCCAGGTATTAAAAAAGGATAAATGTGGTAGGCTAATTCTAAAATACCAGAACCAAGCAACATTATTGACGTTCTTAATGAATGCTTTTCTTTATCTTCAAAAAGGTATTCAATTTTTCTCTCTCTCAAAGAGAGTACTGATCTTTTAATTCTTTGCATAAGAATAAACATCGTAATAAAGCAATTTAAACTTTATTTTAAATCAAAAGTCTTGATTTATCTTCTATTGCTTTCGTACTTTGTAGACTTTTCTAGTTCCCATATCACTTTCATTTTTCTTAACTTCATCGATAATATCTTTTCCCAGTTCTTTAAGCACTTCAAGCGTGTACATGAATGACATGATAAAAATTGATTAGTTAAATATAAATATCTTTTGTTAGGCTATCTTCTTTGCACATACCGATCAATAAGACAGATGAATAATTAATCTTTAAATGTCTATTTAGAAGAAGCTTTATCAAGAACTTTCATAAAATCACTGATTATCATTTTTACAGGTTGGATTGACACCAAAGAGTAAAAGTCTTTTTCTTACTTCTTCTGACATTTCCTTAGATATCGGTTCACAAAGACCTTTGCCAGAAATTCTTAAAGCGTAAGATTCTTTATGAGCTTCAGTTTCTATCAACAAGGTATTTCCATGTTTATCGTTATAAAAAATCCCAGAAGATGTTAATCCATGAAGTCGTGACTCACGAGGTAGTTCTGGTAGTTTGCTATCGAGAAGTTTAGAACTTAACTGCTCTCCTAAATATTCATTTACAGCTCTTGCGACTACGTAATGATTATGTATACATTCTTGAGGATTTCGTGTATCTTCCACAATAGATATTTCCATTAAATCACCACCAATTTTAATAGAAAACTAATCTTTAAATCCTTATAACATGCCGTCCTCCATGAAGAAAATGCGGAGGGCAGGATTTGAACTAGCGCATTATCTATAGTCTATCTCAATAAGATTATTATTCTGGATTTTGTAAAGCTCATAATCAGGATTCTCTACACGGTTAACATACAGTACTACTGAGCTTGTGTTAGTATTGCAATAATCTAATATGCATGTGCTATTGAATGTTTTGTCCCATGTATCAAAGAAATCTTTTAGAGTGACATCTTCGGAAACAGTTTTAAAAATCACCCCATCCGAATTTCCTGTGTAAACTTTGGCTCTGGTCTCATTATTAACAATACCGACATCAGAAGGTATGGGATAAATTTCTCCGTTTATGTATATTACTATTCTGGCCGCCCAGTTCGTAACGTTTTGTTCATTTGGAAAAGCAGACATTATTGCAAAAGTTAAGCTGCTGCCTAAGAATATCAAAAGCACGAATACTGTAATTATCTGGTTTTTAGTTGATTTCTTCATTTTTTCTCACCGTAATCTGCTGGTTTTTTCTCACCGTAAACCCCGCCTCTTAAATATAAGTAAGCGGTAGTTGCAGCTTCAGCGCCTTCAGCTGCAGCAACAACTATTTGCGCAAAAGAACCTGTAACATCGCCTGCAGCAAAAACTCCTGGAATATTTGTCTCAAAATTTTCATTAACTTTTATGAAGTTCTTTTCAGTGATTTCCACCCCAGATGTCTTAACGATTTCCGTGGTTGGAATCTCTCCAACCTCAATAAAGACCCCGTCTATTGCCAGTTTTGTCTTTTCATTTGTGTTAACATTTTTAATTATGATTTTTTTGACAAGTTTATCTCCCTCTATTTTCTCAACAACAGAGTTCCAGATAATCTTAACTTTAGACTTTTTAAGTTTCTTTTGATTAGCCTCTTCAGCCCTTAGTTGGTCTCGACGATGAATCAAATAAGTCTCGGAAGCTATCTCACTTAAATAAATAGCTGACCTGACAGCAGTATCAGAACCACCAATAACTGCGACCTTCTTATTCTTAAATAGTGGACCATCGCAAATAGAGCAATAAGAAACGCCTCTTCCTATGAACTTATCCTCACCTTCAGCCTCTAGTTTTCTATAGTGACTGCCTGTGGCAATTATAACTGTTTTTGTTGAATACTCTTTTTCAACTGTCCTTATTTTTTTCATTTCATCCTTTAAGCTTAATGCAACTACCTTTTCTAATTTGAGCTTACAGCCGAAACTCTCTGCTTGTTTTTTCATTTTTTCAGCTAATTTTAGACCAGAAATTGGCTCTGAACCTGGATAGTTCTCTACAGAAGGTGCATAAGACATCTGGCCTCCCAAGAACTCGCTAAGTATCAAGACTTTAAGATTTCTTCTAGCAGCATATAGACCAGCAGTTAGTCCAGCTGGTCCGCCTCCTACTATAATAAGGTCATAAGTTTCCATAAAATCAGTTTATATTTTATATAATAAAAACATTTTCTAAACGTCAGTAGAAGAGTCTAATCTTCTTTAACAATGCCAATTACTTTCAATAAATATAAAATTAAAAATAGCGATAAAGAAAACACGCCAACTCCTAGCACCATTTGAAGCCACGCAATTAAGTAAAACATATTTAAATATATAACGACTATTTATTTAAGTTTTAATGGTTAAGGTGATAAAATGGACGACTGGGTAAATGAAGTGAAACAAAGAGCGCTTACAGGCAAGCCGCTTGTTTCTGGTGGAAGGTCAAACAAGTTAGGAAAGATAAGTTTTGATGATTTAGTCTTTATTCCCAAACAACTTGGAGGAAGACCGTTAGACTATTTTAGAGAAGAGATAATATCTGAAACAATAATAGGAAAAACTTCCAAATACCCATTAAAATTAAAGATTCCGATATTGATTGGAGCAATGAGTTTTGGAGCATTAAGCAAGGAAGCTAAAACTGCTCTAGCAAAGGCTTCTACTATTGCCGGAACATCAGAAAACACTGGTGAAGGAGGAGTTCTACCTGAAGAAAGGCAATATGCAAAAATTCTAACAATACAATATTCTACTGGAAGATTTGGAATTACTGATGAAATCTTAAAAAAGGCTGATGCAATTGAAATAAAAATAGGACAAGGAGCTAAACCAGGACAGGGAGGTTTATTACTAGCTGATAAGGTAACAGAAGACATTGCTAAAGTTAGAAACGTTCCAACTGGCAAAGATGTGCACTCGCCACCAGCACATCCTGATATATTTAATATAGATGACCTAAAAAAGAAAGTGAAATGGTTAAGAGAATTGACTGGTGGAAAACCGATTATAATTAAACTTGGAGCTGGAGACGTTGAGAATGATGTTAAACTAGCTCTAAAAGCCGAGCCTGATGTGATAGCTGTTGATGGAATGGAAGGTGGAACCGGAGCAGCACCAAGAATAATGTTAGATGACTTTGGAATTCCTGCTTTGGCTGCTTTAGTAAAGGCTAGAAAAGCAATGGGTAATGCCAAACAAGAATTAATAATTGCCGGTGGGTTAAACAAAGGCTCAGATGTTGCAAAGGCATTAGCGTTAGGGGCTGATGCAGTTTATATGGCAACGCCTATGTTAGTGGCAATGGGCTGCATTTATTGCAAGATGTGTTACAAGGGTAAATGCCCATTTGGAATAACCACTCAAGACCCAGAATTAAGGGCAAAACTAGTTATAGACGAAGCTGCTGGAAGAGT
>CAZYZB010000017.1:9213-18265 GCA_964651405.1 uncultured archaeon | reverse complement strand
GATAGCTCCCGCTAGCAACTGGTAAATCGCTTGCGTCAGTTAATTTTCCTTGTACAGTAATATACCTTGGTATACTAGCTGCTAGAGCGATGTTGCTAATCAGCAACATGGCTAACACAAAAATAGTTTTTTTCACAAAATCACCCCATGATTTTTATAATAGAAGATAGTAAAGCCTGCATAAAAAAGTTTACAGTAGCTCTACATGGTCTGCAGCATGCTTTAAAGAAACAGCAAGTCCAGGTTCAACACTTATCAATAAGGCAATTTTACCTTTTTCTTTTATTTTTTGCACCAAAGGCAGAAAGTCTGCATCCCTTGTCGCTAATGCAATAATTTCTATTTCAGGATTTTGTATTGCTTCCATTGCATGAACTGCTATTGCAACGTCAACATCTGTCTTTTGTTCAGGATCTCCTAAAGCCATTACTGATTCAAACCCTTCATTTGCAACAGCCTCTATCAATTTTTCCGAAGCAAACTGATTAAGAAATACTTTGCCAATGACGATTCTACCGTATTTTTCAACTCTTTTTTTCAGGTCTTTCAAGTCTAGGTTAAACTCTTTTCTGATCATGTTTGGACCATCAATGAAAAAAGCTACCTTTGGCCTTTCCCCGAGTCCTTTTCTGAATTTTTCAAAACCAGTCTTTAATCCTTCAAAAACCATAGAATCGCCTATATATTTTATTAGACCGACATATTTAAACTTCTATAGGCAGTTTAAAGAATCTTATTGCATTTTCTCCACATTCTTTCCAAACGTCTTCAAAGCTTATTTTTTTGATTTCAGCGATTTTTTCAGCTACAAATTTTATAGATGTTGAATCGTTCTTCTCATCTACTCCTTCTAAAAGTTTTTTAGGAGCAAGCCAAGGAGCATCAGTTTCTAACATTAGTTTTTCCAACGGACAATCTTTTGCTATTTTCTTATGGCTTTTGCTTCTTAGGATTATGGTGTTAATTGAAATGGACCAACCATTATCAATTATGCGCTTTGTCATATGGTGATCGCCAAACATATGCATGTCTACTTCCTTTGCGTTTTCATTCTCAAGAATCCTAACAGTCTCTTCATATGCATCTCGTGAATGAATGACTAAAGGTTTTTTTAATTCCTTTGATAGTTCTATTAAACGAACAAACAACTCTTTTTGTTTATTTTGCCATTCAGGTTCTTTAACCCACCAGAAATCCAAGCCAGTCTCTCCAATAGCCACAATCTTTTCCTTATTTTGTTTGATTTTTTCTATACAATCATCTATTTCTTTTTCTGAAATTTCTTTTATATATTCTGGATGAATTCCGCATGTTGCAAAGACAAAATTCTTGTATTTATCTGCTAATTGCATGGTTAATTCAAAATCCTTTGGATGAGCACAAGATGTTATAACTGCTTTCAGTTCTTTCTTGCACTTTTCTATAATCTCATCTCTATCATTTTCATAGTCTTTCTGCTCCAAGTGGCAGTGTACATCAATCATGTTAACTTATTTATTTGAAATCTTATTAATAATTTATGAAAATCATACTAGATACAAATTTTCTGATAGATTGTATAAGATTTAAGATTGATTTAAAATCTGAACTTGCTGGGAATGAGCTCTTTGTTCTAGACTCTGTTATATTCGAAATAGGAAAGATTGCCAAGAGAAGAACAAAGGAATCTGCGCTTGCAAAATTAGCTTTGGAATTTGTTGCTAAAAACAATTTTAAGATATTAGAGACAAGCAAAAAGGATGCTGATGAATCATTGCTTACTTATTCGAGGGAATATGCGATAGCCACTCATGACAGAGCCCTGAAAAACAAACTAAAAAAAGCAGGAGCAAAGATTATATATATAAGACAGAAAAAGTATTTGGTAGTTGAATGATATGCTGTTGCTAATATCTTTTTTAGCTGGTTTGATTTCATTAATAGCTGCAATTTATTTTTACTTTTATGTCAAAAAGCAGAGCGTTGGAACTCCTAGGATGAAAGAAATTTCAGAGGCAATCAAGGAAGGTGCGATGGCTTATTTGAAGAGGGAATATAAAACTCTGGCAGTTTTTGTGATAATAGTTGCGATTGCTTTATATTTTTTCATTGGACCTAGCACCTCTGTTGCTTATGTCTTCGGATCCTTTTGCTCTGCTCTTGCTGGCTTAATAGGAATGAGCACAGCGTTAAAGGCAAATGTTAGAACTGCCAATGCAGCTAAGAGAGGTCTGAGCAAGGCATTTTCTGTTGGCTTCTATGGAGGAGCAGTGACAGGACTGGCTGTCGTTGGTTTAGCTTTGATGGGAGTAAGTGCAGTTTATTATTTTTTCAATGATCCTGAGATTGTTTTAGGCTTTAGCTTTGGCGCAAGCTCACTAGCGCTTTTTGCAAAAGCTGGAGGTGGAATTTATACAAAAACAGCTGACATTGGAGCTGACTTGGTTGGTAAGGTCGAGCTAAATATTCCTGAAGACGACCCAAGGAATCCAGCAGTCATAGCTGACAATGTCGGGGATAATGTGGGAGACGTAGCAGGGATGGGAGCGGACTTGTTTGATTCTTATGTTTCAAGCGTTGTTGCAGCTATGATACTAGGTACGGTCTTTCTAAAGGACGTATATATTTTGTTACCATTGATAATTTCAGCAGTAGGAATTTTTGCTTCTATAATTGGAGCTTTTTTTGTTAAAACAAAAAAGAACCCTAGCAACTCGTTAAACAATGGAACGTACATGACATGCGTATTATTTGCAATATTTTCTTATTTCGTTATTTACTTCTTGAGTTTAGATATTGGAATTTTTTATGCAATTGTTGCTGGCTTAGCAGCTGGAATTGTTATTGGTTTGACATCTGATTATTATACATCACCAGACAAATCACCTACACTAAGAACAGCCGAATCCTCGAAGACTGGTGCAGCAATAAATATTCTAAGCGGTTTTTCATATGGATCAATAAGTGTTTTACCGCCGTTAATAGGAATAAGCATAGCTACGATGGTTTCGTATTATTTTGCTGGTTTATTTGGGATTGCTATGGCAGCTGTTGGAATGCTAGCAATAACAGGAATGATTGTTTCTGCAGATGCTTATGGACCGATTGTTGACAATGCTAAAGGAATTGCTGAGCAATCAAAGCTTGGAAAGAAGGTTATAAAAGTTGCTGATATGCTTGATGAAGCAGGCAATACTGCAAAAGCAATAACAAAAGGATTTGCGATTGGTGCAGCTGGACTAACTGTCATCGCATTGCTAACAGTTTATGCTCAAATTGTTGGCATTAAAGTCATTGACATAATGAATCCCTTGGTCTTGGCAGGAGCATTAATAGGAATTGCACTACCACCTGTTTTCTCAGCATTATTAATCTTAGGTGTAGGCAAAAATGCCTTCAGAATGGTAAATGAAGTTAGAAGACAGTTCAAGGAAATACCTGGTCTATTAAGTGGAAAAGGAAAACCAGATTATGCAAAGTGCGTGGACATTGCTACGAAAGGAGCTTTGAAAGAATTGATAATTCCAAGCAGTCTAGCAATCATAGCGCCGCTGCTTGTTGGTTTTGTGCTTGGGGTAAATGCTCTAGGAGGATTCTTGGCAGGAAGCATTTTATCAGGTTTGGTATTTGCTTTAATGATGGCTAATGCTGGTGGATTATGGGACAATGCGAAAAAATACATTGAAGAAGGAAACTTTGGTGGAAAAGGTTCTGATGCTCACAAGGCTGCTGTGATTGGAGATACGGTTGGCGACCCATTCAAGGACACAGCTGGTCCATCTATAAACACTTTCCTCGTTGTAATGTCATTGACGTCTTCGATGTTTGCTTCGCTCATTGCTACTTACGCGCTGATTCATGGTTAAATATAAATATTGATTATTTCAATTGTGGTATTATGGAAATAAACAAAGTGGAGACAAGCTCTCCAAACAAAGTAAATGTTTTAATAACCTCAGAGAAGAACTCAAAGGACTTCTGCGAGTATGACGAGCAATCTGAGACATTCATGCTAATAAAAGTATTATCAAACCCATTCCCAGCATATTATGGATTTATTCCCAAGACGCATCACATAGACGGAGAACCGTTAGATGTATTAGTCTTAACAGACGAGTCACTGAGACAAGGCATAATTATTCAAGCAAGACCAATCGGGCTGATAAGACTTAGAGGGAAGATACCAGATGATATTTTGATCGCAGTCCTATCATCTGAGGCAACAAAAGATTTATTAAGCCTAGAAAGAGAAGAAATAGAGAAGTTAAAGAACTTTTTAGAAGAGCTGAAAAAAAAGGAAGTTGAAAACGTTTTCGGGTCTGAACATGCTATGAGGTCTGTTGAGAGAGCAATCGAGCTCTATAGGAGGGAATTTGAATGAAAGAATACTTTAAGCTTACAGGTAAAAAAATCTTAGGAGTTATAATCTTATTATTTTTCTTTTCATTCATCAGCTTTTTTTTACAATACATATCCAATCCCGGTAACTATGTTATAAATCAGGAGCAGAATGCCATTATGATTGGTTTGCCTCTTTTTTTCATGTCAATAGGTGGAAAAGAAGGAACAGGTAACTTTAATATAGTTAACTTGGTAATTGATATAATAATTTTTTACTTTGTTGTAGTACTTTTTTCAATTGCTTTCAAAGGAGGAAAGAAACAAAATGTACCAAATAGTAACAGTGGAGGAGGAAATCCCAGTCCCCCCAACCAAGCTCAACCTTGATACTGAGAAAGCTGTTATAGAATCCATAGAAGAAAAGTTTGAGGGTAAGATAGATAATGACGTAGGAGTAATCCTGGCAGTTACAAGTGTAGAAAAGGTTGGAGAAGGTAGAATTCTTCCTGGTGATCCTGCTGTTTATTATTCTGTAACTTTCAAGCTTTTGTCCTGGATGCCTCAAGAGCATGAGGTTGTGGAAGGCGAAATAGTGGATATAACAGAGTTTGGAGCATTTGTGAGATGCGGAGCTTTGGATGGATTAGTTCATGTCTCCCAGGTTATGGATGATTTTGTGAGCTATGATGAAAAGGGTTCACAGTTAGTTGGAAAACAATCTAGGAAAGTCTTGAAAGAAGGAGATTCTGTTAGAGCAAAAATAATATCTGTGAGCTTCAAGGAACAAAGCAAGCTTGGTCTAACAATGAGACAGCCGTTGCTTGGTAGCTTAAAATGGCTGGCAGAGCCGTTTGTAGAAAAAAGGGAAAAGCCTGAAAAAGTAAAAAAGAAAAAGGGTAGGAAAAATGTCGGAAAAAGCATGTAAGACCTGCAGACGTTTAGTAAGAGGGAACATTTGTCCTATTTGTAAGAGCAGCGCTGTTACGCCCAGTTGGAAGGGAGTCTTAGTCGTGTTTGATGCTAGTTCTGAGATTGCAAAAGAGGCAGCAATAACTGCACCTGGAAAATATGCAGTTAGAGTAAAATAAGCTTAAATCTTTATCTTTTATACTATTTTTTAGTGATAAAATGTTAGAAAATCTCAGACAGAAAGTTAAAAATTTCGTTGATAAAGTTTCTAGTAATGGTCAATTTAGTAGAGATAAAGGAAAATATGTATTCGATCGAAACAGGGGAGCATATCCTGGAAGTTTTGTTCCAGTTGAATCAATTAAAGGACCTTTAGAGCCTAAAGATTTAGTTTTAACTTACACAGTTTTTCCAATAAGTACATATAAAAAAAGATTTAGATTAGAATTAGAACAATTTAGGGGGCCGATTGCAGAACCTGTTATAGATACAATGTATTTCGATGGACGTTCAAATGAAGATTATTACAATGCAATAGATGAGATGAGAAGAATAGCTGGCGACCACATAATTGATTGATTATTTTTTGCTTTTATCTTCTTTGATTCTTTTTCTCTTTTCAAAAAAATGATTGATTATCAATAAGATGATTCCTACAGCCAAGAAGATAATTCCATAATACAATAGATATCTAAAGCCTGGAGAGAAATATTCTTTAATAGCCTTTCCCAAATCAAAAGGAAGATTTATAGATGCTAGCATGAATTCTGGGGTGACACCTGAAATGAAAAGGGATATTGAAATTGATACAAAGTCCTTGCCTAAGGTTAAGAAAGGAGTCTTGGATGCAATAAATGCCAATACTCCTGCAATAATGCCTATAACAAAAAACAAGACATATTGGGACAAGAGCGAGGCAAGCTCATCTAAAGAAACCAGGTTAGCAAGCTTTTGCTGATAGATATCATCAACAGTCTTACTTACACTAGACTCTGTTTCATTAGTTAAAGTCGCCAAGCATTGGTCGATGCAAAGATCTTTATATTCAGGATACGGGGCGCAGTTTTCCTCACATTGATCATTTATAAAACTCATACTCTCTGTGTTTATGAAAACCTTTATTGACTTTTTTTGAATCAGATTTCCTATGTTATAAGAAGTTATGCCTAACAGAATGCTTGACACGAATACGAATGACAATACAAAAACAGCCAAACTTCTTGCAAACGACATAAATTTATATTGTTAGGATATATAAAATATTTGATTAATATGGACGTAAAAGTCATATCTGAGAAGGAAAATCCCTTGTTAAAGAGAAAGGAAATCATGGTTGCTTTGGACTATGACGGGAAGTCTACTATAAGCAAGGCTGAGCTTCAAAAATTAATATCAGAGCAGTTCAAGTCTGGCGTAGACAGCGTTGAGATAACAACAATAATGTCTGAAGTCGGTTCGTCTAAAGGCAAGGCTTGGATAAAGATTTGGCAAGAAAAGAAGATTCCAATTTATTCTGAGATAAAGAAAGAAAAAACTGCTAAACCTAAAGAAGAAAAAAAGAAAGAGGCTCCTAAAGAAGAAGAGAAGAAAGAGTGATTAAATGGCTAAAGAAGGTAAAAAACCGCACAGCAAAAACAAGCACAAGACAGTTCAGATTTGGAAAAAGTACAAGGAAGGAAAGATTCAAGGAAAATGGTGTCCGCGATGTGGAGCTGGAACAATATTAGCTGAACATAAGGATCGTGTCACCTGCGGAAAGTGTGGTTACGGAGAGACAAAACAAAAGAAATAATCTTCATTAACTTATATGAAAATAAGGTCATACAAGTTACGAGTTTATCTCTATTTTGATAGGTTTTTATGTTTAAATCTCAAATCCTTTATTCTTTAGCCAAACAAGAGTAGCTTCTGTAGGCATCTTTCTATTCAGATTACTTTTGCTTATATAATTTGATAAATCTCCTATATCGCTAAAACTCAAACTTTCTGAAATTTCAATTGATTTCTTATCTACAGCAGATAGAGGCAATCCTGTTTTGTATAAATAAACTCCTACAGTGTCTTCTGGAAAAGTTTTTGCCACTAATTCTCTTGTATATGGTTTATTAAATGCGATTCTTCTATTAAGTTCTAAATTATGATTAAATCTGTAGGGCATGTAAGGAAATTCTTGTTTTACGTTTGGCACCTTTTCATGGAGAGCGTGTAAGTCATGATCTGCTCCAATTACAATTAATATTCTTCTATCTTTATTTTCTCTATTAATTTTAACTGCATGTTCTACAAGTCTTTTATCTCTTTGTTTTAACATTTCAGACTGTTCTAAGAAAAATTTTAATCTTTTTTCTATAGCTTCTTCTAAATTTCCATCATAGAATAGCTTCCAAGAATCTGTATAAATTTTATCAATTCTTTCAACATCCTTTAATCTAATCGGAGATTTCTCAAGTTCTATTTGCTTTCTACTATTTCTTATAAAAGAAAAAAGCTTCTCCTTATAATCACTAAATTCTTCATCAGGTACTATTACATATGAATTGCTGTTAGATAGGCGTTGCATAAATTGTTTTTGATTTTCATAGCCTTCTCCAATTCCTAATTCTAATAGTAGAGTATCAGATGAATTGAATAATCTTTCAAATCTTTCATTTAACTCTTCAGGATGATGAGCACATCTATAAACTGTTATTGTCATAATAAAACAAAGAATAGAAAAAGATTTAAATCCACCATGCAACTTTTCTATGGATATATCAGTATAACCCTTGAAAAATCGTCATTTTTCCATACGTTATATGAAAATAACCTAATATAACATTAAAATAAATAATAATAAAATTTAATTCTGTTTATGATTTGTTTAGGTTTGGAGTCAACGGCCCATACGTTTGGCATCGGTATTGTTGACAATAAGAAAATAATAACTAATGAAAAATCAGTTTACATTCCTAAAAAAGGATTTGGAATAATTCCAAAGGAAGCAGCTCAACATCACTCGGAAAATGCTTTAGATGTTCTAAGAAAAGCTCTGGATAAAATAAAAATGAATGATATTGACATAATCGCTTTTTCTACAGGGCCAGGCTTGCCACAGTGTTTAAGAGTGGGAGCTGTTATTGCTAGAGCATTAGCTTTGAAATATAACAAGTCTCTGATTCCAGTGAATCATTGCATAGCTCACATAGAGATTGGCAAGTTAATGACAGAAACGAAGGATCCGGTTGTTCTTTATTTGTCTGGTGGAAACACTCAGGTGATTGCTTTTACTGAAGGAAGATATCGAGTCTTTGGTGAGACACAGGACATACCGATAGGAAATGCTTTAGATAATTTGGCTCGTGGTTTGAATTTGGAAATGCCTGGCGGGCCTGCGATTGAGAGTCTAGCTAAAAATGGAAAATATATTGAACTTCCTTATGTCGTAAAGGGAATGGATTTGTCATTTGCTGGTCTAGCGACTGAGGCAGTTAAAAAATATGAAAAAGGAAATAAGGCTGAGGACATTGCTTTTTCTTTTCAAGAAACTTGCTTTGCGATGCTGACAGAAGTCACGGAAAGGGCTGTTGCTCATACTGACAAGGAAGAAGTTTTGCTCGTTGGCGGAGTAGCTGCAAACAAAAGATTGCAAGAGATGCTAAGAATAATGACAAGCGAGAGAGGAGCAAATTTTTTCGTTGTTCCTCAAGAATATGCAGGCGATAACGGAGCTATGATAGCTGCAACTGGAATCCTAGCTCATCAAAAAGGTTATGATATTCCTATTGAAAAAAGTCAGATAAGGCAAAAATGGAGAATAGATGAAGTAGAATGGTAATTTTACACT
>CAZYZB010000017.1:0-9113 GCA_964651405.1 uncultured archaeon | reverse complement strand
AAATTTCATATAAGATGGTGTAAGTTTATTTCAATCTCACAGTTTCTAACAATTTCGGTGCCAAGGTTTCACATCTGAAGATATTGTGGCAAGTTCTCGCAAAATCTACGCATTTACTATTTTCTCCGTGGTCAACTATTATTCTTTCAGGTCTTTGTTTTAATCTAGAAAGATAATTCAACAATTGCTTATAATCCGAGTGACCAGACAAACCTGAGACAGTTGATATTTCCATGTTTATCGGAATAGCAGCATTCCTTCCATTTATCTCCATGGGAACTTCCTTCCAACCTTTTTGAATTCTTTTTCCAAGAGTTCCCTCGCTCTGGAAACCAATAAAGACTAGGGAGTTCTTCTTATCTTCAGCTAAATTCCTTAACCACCAGACTGCCGGACCAGCAGTAAGCATTCCGGACGTAGAAATTATTACGCAAGGTTCCTTGTTCTCCAAAATTTTCCTTCTCTCGTCCTCAGAACCTATTCTCTTGAAATTCTTACCTGTAAATGGATTTGTTCCTTCTTGCAAAATCAATTTCTGCAAGTCCCTGTTGAAATATTCTGGATAAGCAGTATGGATAGCAGTCGCGTCCCACACCATTCCATCCAAATAAATGGGATGTTCAAATCCTGCCTTGGATAAGATAACCATGACGTCTTGGCTTCTCTCAACTGCGAAGGAAGGCAATAAAACTTTGCCGCCACGTTCCACAGTTTTTTTACAAATATCTACGAGATGTGATTCTGCATCTTGTCTTTTTGGCATAACATCCTCGCTAGCACCATAAGTGCTTTCTATTATTACAGTCTCTGCACGCTGGAAATCATTGCTAGCAGGCTCGAACAAGGCTGTTCTGTCAAATTTCATATCTGATGTGTAAAGCAAGTTATGCATGCCGTTTCCTATGTGGACGTGGATCAAGCTTCCACCAAGGACATGGCCAGAATTTAAAAGCGTGAGTCTCATATCAGGGGTAATATCAGAAACTTCTCCATAGTCCAAGCATATCGCATGCTTAACTGCTTCCTTTATCCCCTTCGTCGAATAAGGAGGAGTCTTTCCTTCCCTTTGCGTGAGCTCAATATAATCCATACACATCAGGACCATTAAGTCGCGGGTCGGAGCTGTTAAATACAATGGACCATCAAAACCCATTTCATAAAGATATGGAATCATTCCACAATGGTCCATATGAGAGTGAGAAAGAACTACTGCATTCAATTTTGAGATTTCAGCTTCCGGTATATTAAGATAAGGATATTCGTTTGAACCAGGTTTGATTCCACAATCAAGAAGCACTCTGCTCTCTGGTGTCTGCAAAAGTACTGCAGATCTACCGACCTCTCTGAAACCACCTAAAGCGCTCAAACGGATCCATTCAGTTGGTTTCCATCCACTGTGGATGTGCTTGCCAACCTTATCCAAGAATTCTTTTCTAAATCCAGACTCCTTATGTATAAGATTTCTTAAGACTTTTACAACATCAGACGGTATGGCAGGAGCTCTCTTTACAGTAGGTAGCCATAAAGTTTGCTTCCTAATTTCCTTTAAAGTTTCTCCAGCTTTTCCTATTACTAGACCTGGCTTCTCAGCCTCAATTATAACTGAGCCAAACTCTGGTTCGAAGTCAATGTCTTTTAATCCAGCCTCTGATGGAACAAGATTTTTAATGATATCAGTTGCCTTCTCCATGTCTATGCATATCGATGGATCGGGTCTAAGAATAATCCTCTTCTTTAGAGAGGAGACTAGTTCTTTTATAGACGAAGAGTCTGAAACAAAGAACTCCTTGCTCTTCGTGTAAAGTACTATCTCACAACCTTCGAATCTTATGTCAGATATCTTTGAATCCTCAGGAAGATTGCTCTTTACTTTTTCAAATAAATCCGTAGTTTTTTCTTCAACCATTTAATTTGCACCTTAAGATAATTAAAACTAAATTGCAGAACTTTTCAATTCATAAAATAATCATAAATACTTTTTCAAGTCTTGTTTACTTAATTCCCTATAGCCATTTTTATCAATGACAGCAACTTGGATCTCCTTTCCACCTGATCCAATGTCCCTTTCAATAGCAGTCTTAATAGCTCTTACAACTAAGGCGACTGCCTCATCTACTGTCATGTTTTCCTTGAACTCTGCTTCTAATACTCCATAAGCAAATGGAGAACCAGAACCAGTTGAATAGAACTTATCTTTAACATCAAAACCGCCAAGAGGATCCATCGAATACACGCCCGGTTCCTTGTCATAACCTGCTAAAATAAATTGGTTCATGTACGGGAAGTACTTTGAACCTTGTAAGATGTTGGATAATAAAGTTGCAGCTCCTTTGATTGTTATAGGTCCTCTTTCTAGTTTGAAGAGTTTGAGTTGAGCCTTTAACAATCTTACCATTGCTAGTGCATCGCCTACTGAACCTGCTATTGTTAGGCCTATGTGTCCGTCTAATTGAAATATCTTCTGAGCTACTTTCGAATCTACCATGTATCCCATAGTAGACTTTTGCTCTGCAGCTAAAACAACAGCATCTTTTGTGATTAAGCCGATGGTTGTTGTCCCTTTTTTCTCTTCCATTATGTCACCAGAAATTCAATTATGATAATTCAAACTCAATATTTATAAAGTTTATGGTTTAACTTGTTATTTATAAACTAAAAAGTTCAAATAATAAAATTGTTAGGAGGTATCTGAATGATAAATTATGAAGAAGCTTTAAAAAAGCCTTTTTCAGACATTGGCAAATTGGTTCTAGGCATTATACTAAGCGTAGTTCCAATAGTTAATTGGATTGCTCAAGGGTATGTAATAGAGAATTCAGGCCTTGGAAAAAACAAGCCTTCAAAAAAAATGCCAGAGTGGAACAACTTAGGAGACTATTTTATAAAAGGATTACTTTCTTACATAGTAATATTCATTTACGCGCTTCCAGCTATTATAATATTTTCAGCAGCAATAGGGTATGCAGCAGCTTCGTTGACAACTACATATATGGGAGTAGTGCCCGAAGGATTCATGTCTGAAATGATGGTAGGGAGTCTTACCAGAGAAGACGTTTCACAATTAGCACAGTTAATTTCACAAAAATGGATGCTAGCAATGCCGGCATTAATTACAATAGCTCCAGTCGTGATACTAGGATTGATACTGTTAGCATTTGCAGTTTACTTGTCTCCAGTTGCAGTTCTAAACTACTTGAAAAACAAAAAATTTGGAAAGGCTTTTGACTTTAACTTTGTTGTAAGTAAAGCATTTACACCTAGCTATTTCATAGTTTGGATCATAGGTGGAGTAGTAGCATTAGTTCTAAAAACAATCTTATCTTTCATTCCGCTTGTAGGGTCAGCAGCAGCATTTTTCGTATCAGGCTTGATAGTCTATAACTTGTATGGCCAAGTTTTCAGGGAGAAAAAATAGTCTGTTTTTTTAGTAAGACTTTGCAAAGTTTGCAATAGTCTTAGCTTTATTTCCACAGTGGATACATTCAGAAAATACCTTATCCTGCTTGAAAGGAACATTTATTATCTTTGCTCCAGTCTCCTCTTTTATTTTATCCTCACAGTTTCTTTCACCGCACCAGCAAGCTTGTATTATACCACCTTTCTTCAAGTTTTTCTTAAATTCTTCGTATGTTTTGACCTTGTGGATGTTGTTGTTCAAAAAATCTAATGCTTTTTTGTAAATGCTTTTTTGTAAGTCTTCTAACAGTTCTTTGATATTTGCTACAACATTGCTAGTTTTTACTATCTCTTTTTTGAGTGTGTCTCTCCTGACTATGACTAGTTGATTATTCTTTATGTCTTTTGGGCCGATTTCTATTCTTATTGGAACTCCTTTCAGTTCCCATTCGTTATACTTGAAGCCAGGTGAAAATTCTTCTCTATCATCTAATTTTGTCCTAAATCCCTTTAACTTTTCCTCTATTTTTAATGCTTCCTTTAAAACTTCTTCTCTTGTTTTTGAATCATAAATAGGGATTATGACAACTTGGATTGGTGCAACTCTCGGTGGCAGCACCAAGCCTTTATCATCGCTGTGAACAGCTACCATTACACCTATTTCTCTGGTCGAAAATCCCCAAGTGTTTTGCCAAGCATGTTGCTTTTCCTTTTTCTTGTCCAAGAAAGTTATATCAAAAGCTTTTGAAAAATTCTGACCATCATGATGGAAGTCTGGTCCCTGTATAGATTTCCCATCAGGCAACAAATGCTCTATGCTTGAAGTGAAGACTGCTCCTGCAAATTTTTCCTTGTTAGTCTTTCTCCCCATTATTCCTGGTAATGCTAGCAATTCTTCTGTGGTTTTTCTATAAGCTTCTAAAATTTCATCTTCTTCATCTAAGGCTTCTTTTTCAGTTGCAAATACAGTATGACCTTCTTGCCATAAAAATTCTCTGGTCCTTAATAATGGGACGGCGTGCTTGAATTCCCATCTCACCACATTGTTCCATTGGTTGTATCTCATTGGCAAATCTCTCCAAGATCTTATCCATTTTGAGTAACGAGGATACATTATTGTCTCGGAAGTCGGCCTCACAGCAAGCCTTTCATCCAACTTACTGTTGCCAGCATGCGTCACCCATGCGACCTCAGGTGAAAATCCTTCAACATGCTCCTTTTCTTTTGATAAGAACTTTTCAGGAATGAACAAAGGAAAATAAACATTCTTAATTCCTATTCTCTTGAGCTGGTCATCCAAGAATCTTTGGGTCTGTTCCCACACGAAATAAGCATCAGGCCTTAGAATCATACATCCAGACACTTCACTATAATCAGCGAATCCAGCTTTTAGGATAACCTGTACGTACCACTCATCAAAGTTTTCAGACTTCTTTACAGTTATACCAAGTTCTTCTGACATAACAAAATAATTAATATTTGATGTTATATATCTTTTGTATGCTAGTTGGCATTTTCTCTGATTGCCATTGTGGCTATAAGTTTGGAGAAGAAAGGGGAGAGGATAGCTTTATTGCTTTAGACGAGGCTATAGACAAGACAGCGGATTGCGATTTAATTCTAATAGCTGGAGATCTGTTTGACACGAGGATTCCGAAGCCAGAAGTCTTCGCAAAAGTAGCAAAGATAATTGGAAAGGCACAACATGGTAAGTCAAATGCAAAGCTAACAGAAATAGTAAACAAGGAAAAGCATGAGATATCGCCTTCTGCAATAAGAGGAATACCGATAGTTGCTATTCACGGTACTCATGAAAGAAGAAGCAAGTATCTTATAAATCCTATTCAATCTTTGGAACATGCTGGTTTGCTTATTCACTTACATTGTGCGACAGCTATTTTTGAAATTGAAGGAAGGAAAGTTGCTGTTCATGGAATGAGCGGTGTGCCTGATCGTTATGCCAAGGATTGTTTCACTCAATGGAATCCAAAGCCTATTCCTGATGCGATAAACATAATGATGCTTCACAACAGCATCGTACCTTACATCTATTCGCCGTTAGAGCCGCCTTCATTGAAACTGGAAGACATGCCAAAGGGATTTGATCTAATTGTCTTAGGGCATATGCACTGGCATGAAACAAAGCTTTTGAATGACGGCAAACTGTTACTGACTGGCAGCACTACACCAACAACTATCCGAAAAATTGAGTCTGAACAGCAAAAATGCATTTTTAAGTACGATAACGACATTAAGCAGGTTCCTCTAGAATTTCAAAGAAAGATCTTTTGGGAGGAATACGAATTTGGACCAAATATAAAAAACGTTGTTGAAAACTTTATTGAAGCAATATCTTCAACCAAGCCTAAGCCAATAATTAACATAAAAATAAGAGGAATGGTAAAAAGAGATTCTGTGCTTTTTAATTTCTCTGATATTGAGAACAAATTTAGCAACAAGGCAATAATAAACATAAACAAGGACATCGAGATCGAGTCGCTGCAAGAGCAGTTGGAGGCTATCAAGACCTTAAGGGATGAAAGACTCTCGCCAGAGGAGCATGGCTTAAGAATTCTTCAAGAAAAATTAAAACAATTCAACTGCGGAATAAAGGTTGACGAGATATTTGACTACTTGGTGGAAGGAGACATTAATTTGATATTTAACATCTTAACTGGAAACCAGCAGACCTTAAAGGATAAGTGGACAGCATGATAACTAAAGTCAAGCTAAAAAATTGGAGATCTCATTTAGACAGCGAGCTAGATTTTTCTGAGGGCACAAACTGCTTCATAGGACATACTGGTTCTGGAAAAACTTCTGTGATGGATGCGATATGCTTTGGACTCTTTGGAACATTCTTACAATTACAACAAAAGAAAATGAAACTAGAAGACATAATAATGAAGAAACCTTCACAAAAAGACCAGGCTGAGGTAAATGTTTATTTTGATATAGATGGAACCGAGTGGAGCATTAAAAGAACTGTTACAAAAGGCAAATCAACTGCTGAACTAAGAAAGAACGGTGAATTAATAGAAGGTCCACAAGCATCAAAAGTTACTGAAGAAATTGAGAAAATACTTAAGATGGATTATGAGTTGTTTTCTAGGGCAGTTTATTCAGAGCAAAATCAGTTAGACATGTTCTTAACAATTCCAAAAGGCCAGAGAATGAAAAAGATTGACGAACTGCTAGCCATAGACAGGTTTGAAAAGGCGAGGATGAACACAAGGGCAATTGTAAACAAGTGCTCCTCTGCTTTGGAAGAAAAAGAAGCTATAACCAAAAACTTGGAAGCAGACGAAGGTTTAAAGAAATTTGATATGATTAAAAGAGAATTCATAGAAACAAAGGAAAGAGAAGAAAAATTAAAAAAGCAGCTAGAGGATACAGTAAACAGAAAGATAAAAACTGCTAGAGACTTGCTAATCTTAAAGGAACAACAAAAGAAGTTGCAAAGCGTAGAAGAAGAAAGCAAGAAATATACTGCTTTAATAGAAATTACTGAGATTGACCTTGAGAAATTAAAAGCAGAGCTAGTAGATTTTGCAGAAAAAACAGTAGAAGACCTTAACAATGAAAACAATAATATTTCTGTTGATGTTGAGAAATTAAAAATTCATATTGACGAGGAAAAATCGAATTTAGACAAGCTAAAAGAGGAGTATGCTGAGGAAAATGCTAAAATAAAACTAATAGAAGAAGAAAAGCTATCGAAGATTGAAAAAGAAGCTAATGAGTTCGATGATTTTTCAGAAAAATTAAAGAAAAGTCCTTTGAAAAAAATTGATTCTGAATTAAAAAGCAAGCAAAAGGAATTAGAAAAAGTTCAAATGAATATCCAAAAGTCAATGGCAAAGATATCCGAACTAGAAGATGGCTTACATGAGCTAAGCTTGGCAGGAAGCGTATGTCCAGTTTGTAATAGCAAGCTGACTGAGAATAAAAAATCTAGTCTTTTAGCAAAAAAGAAAAAGCAGTTGGAAGAACTTAAAAAAGTAATTGATACTTCCCAGCCGCTAATAGAGAAGACTCAAGAAGAAATAGAAAAATTAGAAAAGAAGTTCAGGGAAACAGAAAAGATGGAAGAAAGGCTTGACCAAATAAAGGATTCAAAGCAGCAACTAAAGCTGCTTACAAAGGAATTAAAGGACTTGAAGGATAAGGTGAAAGTTTTTATAAACCAAAAGAAGATGTTTGAGAAAAACATTGAAATGCTTGAGAATAATTTAAAAAGCTTGGATAAAAGACAAGAGGGCATTAAGCAGGTCTTGTCAAAGAAGGAAGAGGCAAACATCAAGTTAGACAGGCTTAAGGAGTACGGACAAAAACTTTCCCAGCTAGGAATAGAAAGAGAAATGCTTTCATCCTTCTCATTTTCAATTCTTGAGAAATTTGAGCAAGAATACCAGACAATCATAGGAATGGAAAAGGAATTACAGGCACACTTGTCAAATCAAGCAGATATTATAAATGAAAAGCAGAAACTGCTAAATGAAATAGAAAGCAAGAAGAACATCTTAGAGAATTACAAGTTGGAAATGAAAAGAACAGAGGCCATTGCCGAACAGCTTCAATTTTTAGAAAGTGCCTTGGAGGCGACGCAAGAGCAGTTAAGGAAGGATTTTGTGACAGCTGTTAATGAAGCAATGCAATCCATTTGGGGAGAGCTTTATCCGTACAAAGACATTTTCAACATAAGACTTGGAATAGAGGAAGGAGATTACGTCTTACAACTACAAGACTCAAGTGGTTGGATTCCTGCGGACGGTATAGCATCTGGTGGAGAAAGATCCATTGCTTGTCTAGCTTTGCGAATAGCACTTTCCTTGGTTTTAGCACCAAGCGTTGGAATGCTTGTGTTAGATGAACCAACTCATAATTTAGACTCGAAATCCGTGGAGGAACTGGCGAATGTTTTAAGGGATAAGATAACCAAGTTTGTTGAACAAGTTTTCTTAATAACTCATGACCCTTCTTTGGAAAATGCAGTTTCTGGCTACTTGTATAGACTGGAAAGAGAAAAAGCAAAGGACGGATTCACGAAAGTTTCTCTGATTTCCGGACCTGAAAGTTAATTTCACATAGATAATTTCATTTATCTGAGACGTCAACTAATTTTGACATGAAATGATTATTTTTTTATATGTTTTAAGACTTGTTTTACCCTCTCTTGTATGGACCCAGATACTGTAACATATTTCATATTTGATTTAACTAAACACTGTTTAAGGCAACTATCAATTTCTTCTCTATACTTCGAGTTGATGCTTCTTATCCCATCTTCTTTAATCGGAAATTCAATGGGAAGATAAAATATAAAATCGTAACGAGCATTTCTTTGCACAAACTCTCTAATTACTTTTTTCAAATTTTCATCTCTTAAGACTAATTCAGCATAAGCAAGATAATCAAATAAAGATTTATCAGAAACCCAATTTTCAGGTGTAATTGTTTCCAATTCCCACTGCCTAGCAAAAAACCATATTTGAACTTCTGAATTTGAATTTTCATTTATAGGAAATTTTTTCTTGACTGCCTCTTCTCTCACTATATCTGGAATATAATTATATTTTAGCTTTTTAACTAAAACTTTAGTTAAAGTAGTTTTCCCTACACAATGAGAACCTGTAATTGCAATCCTCATAAATGAAAATATAAAAATTAGAATATAAATATTAAAATGCCCCTCAAAAAACCAAAAAAATCAAGGC
>CAZYZB010000016.1:16588-18804 GCA_964651405.1 uncultured archaeon | reverse complement strand
AAATAATTGTTTTATATTCTTGCTACATGAGCAAATGCTGGTGTTATTATAACAAAATCTTCGTCAATTCCGGCGATGTCACCGTTCATTGCAACACAAGTTTTTCTTAATTTGTCAATAGCTCTCTTTAATTCTGAAATGTCCTTGCCTCTTAATGCCTTGATTTTGACCAAGACTATTGATCCTTCCCTCATTAACTTCTGAATTCTGTCTGTGTCTGAAAAATCTTCTAATTTATCAACTCTTATTGGAATCTTTCCAGAAGGTACATGTGCTTCTTCGGTGTCTAATTCGATAAATTCCTCTTCGCCTATTTCTTTAAAGCCTCTGCCGAATAATTTTTCTAAAAACATTTAACCATCCTCCAAAATTATTATAATCTTAATTATTTTTGGACATATAAAAAGATATGTAATTGATTTTATCCTATTTATGCACGCTTTCTAATATTGAGACAATGTTCCAGACTTGAGTTCTCGTGTAAGTAGGAATGTTAGGGTCATTTGAGATTTCATCCATGCTTGATATCACAGTGTTAACCCTTACAGCAAGGTCTTCCTTTTCATTCTGTAGAACTTTTATCGAGTCTTCGCACATGATTCTTATATTTCTTGGTACGGTTCTATCACTAGCGACTTGTTGAATGAGTGGTATAACGTTTTCAAACATAGTAGACACCCTGCCATATGCATCATACTTTCTTTATCTTGTTATTAAGAATTTAAATATCTAATTGATTTGACATTTTCTCTGCACTTTACTAGTTAGGCAAAAATTTCTATGGTAAATTCATTATTATAGAAATAAGCTAATTTTAGTAGTCCCACTTTTTGCGCTCTTCTTCAGATACATATCCCTTCTTCAGAGCCCAGCTCAATAAAGATACGTTATGTATTCTCCCAGGTCCGCTGCTTTTTCCAAGCAATTTAATCGCTTCTTCATACTTTTTCCCCAAAGATATGTAATACGCCATGCCAATCGCGACGCTCCTACTACTTCCAGATTCACAACAAACCAAAACATTCCCTTTGTTTATATATTTTTTAATAAAGTCAACAGAATGGTCAAAAGCCCAATCTGATATATGAAAGTCGTCATGCAGTGTTATGCCTAGGCATGGTTTGCCATTTTTAACCTCTTCATCGCCATTGCCATGTAGACAGTTAATTACAGCTGCTGATGTAGAGTAAGGTAGTGTGTTACTGTAACACAGATCTTCAAAACATCCTATGATTATTTTGTGTGATAACCTTTTTGGCATAGTATAATTATGCTTCAAACAAAAATATATTGCTAATAAAATAAACTGTTGAATAATTTTCTTACTGATGGGACATATTTATATGTGACAAAAAGGAAGCCATTCTCAGCGTTTAAAGTGCGAAATAGCGGTCAACCCAATTAAAATTTAAATTCTTAACTGTTGAGTAATTTATAAAAATAAATTCTTTCGTTATCCTTTTTTATATATGAATAGTAAAATAAGATGTCTTGCTGACTATAACTCAGATTTTTCTTTAGAGTGGGAAGATAGCTTTGAAGGTTCGATTTCTACTTCAAAAATTTTAAATGGAATAGTTATAATGAAATATTCTTCTGTTCCATATTTTCTTTATATTTTATCAAAATCCATAGATGATTTTGGGTTCTTAGAAGAAAGAACTAAAAAAGAAATATTAGGGTGTAAAGAAATAAGTTTTGCAGATCGTGACTATGAGGAAATAGCCAAGCATGTAGACGGTGAGGCAGAATATTTTGGAAGTATCTGGACAGGAATTTTAAAAAACAGAAAAACTGGAAAAGAAAAAGCAATAAATAATGAGGTTCTAGAAACACTTAGAGAGAGTTCTGATATTTCTCTTCTCATGAAAGTTTTGAAGGCAAAAGGAATAAAGCATGAGACCTTAGAATATGCTGGAGTAGTTCCAATTAGTCCTGAATACCCGAGACCAGTTCATGTGCTATTATCTCCAGAAAAAGAAACTTATGTTTCGCAATACTGGTAGGGAATGAATATTTTAAGGACAAATGAAGAGCAAACTAAAACAATCATTAATGATACTGTTAAATTATATGGCATAGCTGTTTCTGGTGCATTAAGAAGTTTATTAGAAAAAAATAAATAAAAAAAATTAAACAGCTCTTATTTTTTCAGTTTTTCCCTGAGTTGCTTTTAAAAATTCCTCAAACTTCTCTTGAGACTCTTTTAACCTATC
>CAZYZB010000016.1:0-16488 GCA_964651405.1 uncultured archaeon | reverse complement strand
GTTATTTTTATTTCAGACATATTATGCCTCCATAGCATCAATTGCTACTTTTACTAGTCTAAGGTAAGAGTTTATTCCAGCCAATAAGCCTGGGATGTCTTTAGACTCTACTTTTATTTTTAGCTTGTTTTTCTCTGCTGATATCTTGACATCAAATTTTTTTATTTCACCTTCATCAGGCTTTATTGACCTAATAACTATTTCAGGTTCTTTGCATTCTATTTCTATCTCAGCCTTCATTTTAATCTGCTTTAACCTTTGTTAAAGTTGTTGGAGCTTGCTTTACTACAATTCTGTATCCGCAGTAAGGACATCTTATCTTGTCCTTGACTTGTTTTACATCTATCTCTTTTCCGCACTTTAAGCATTTATACATTTAACCACTCTTGGGAAAATATGCCCTTCCAGCGAATTTTGTCTTGCACTTCTTGCAATACCAAATCCCTGCTGCTAGTCTTTTCAATGCTGATCTTTCGCAATAGGGGCATACTTTTTCTTTTTTCTGCTTAGATTCTATTTCCAAGACTATCTTCTTTGTTCTAGTCCCGTAGCGTGGACCAAATTTTCCTGTTAAACCAACTTTTTTTGTCATTTAATCAACGCTCTTAATTCTTTACCCTTTTCAATTGATAAATCTGCTGCTTTCTTTAGTTCTTCGGAAGTAAAGAAGCCTGTCCCACCTTTTTGAATCGCGCACAAGTCTCCATTTTCATTGGTTGCAATAGTTATCCTTGCATCTAAGGCACTTTCTTCTTCTAAGTTAGCATCAATTAAAAGTTTGTTAGATATCTTTGTAACAGTAACTGCTATTGGTGTGTCTTTTATTGGAATTTTACCTTCATATTCACCGTAGACAACTTTTTCATCTTCGTATCTTGGGATTTTAGCATTTAGCAAGGCTGCCATTGCTCCTAGTGCTGACGCATCTATCAAATTTCCATCATGATCTAGGACATGGATGTCAATATTTACGTTCCATGCTTTTTTCCCTTCTTCTATGCATAATTTCTCTAGATCTATGCAATTACTTTCCCTTATTCCTCTATCCACAATCCTTGCTAATTCAATAGATTCTTCGTCTGGTGGTCCTGGATCAAAGGTTGGAGATGCTACTGGAACTAGTTCTGCATTAACTATTAAAACACCTTCATCAGGAGTATCTGGGAAAGGCACGTTAACAGACATTTTAACACCAACTAAAACGTGAGTGTTACCAAGTAAAACTCTTGCTGAGCCTTCAGCCTTTTTAATTACATCAGTTTCTATTTTTATTTTTCTGAATTGATCAAAACCTCTTTCATCAATTCTCATTCCCTCTTCTATTAATTTCCTAACATAATTTTCACTAGCTTTCAACATCTATTTCACCTGTTTTATATTTTTCCTTTAAAGCATTTTTCTGTTTTTCGTAAACTTCTGCGCATCCTTTTCTCGCAAGATTAATTAATATATGGAATTCCTCTTTTGTAATTATTCCATCCATTTGTAGCAGTACAAACTTATCTTCATTGCCAATAGTTGCGGTTGATATGTCTACGTCACCGAATTGGTCTTCATCTCCTCCTATGTCTAATACTATTTGATTATCGACTTTTCCTACTGAGCAAGAACTTATTAGATCTCTGATAGGAATGCCTGCTTCTGTCAATGCTAAAGATGCGGCATTAAGACCTGCGCATCTCGTCGAAGCATCTGCTTGTAATATCTCTACGAAGACGTCTATTCCAGTTTTTGGATAATCCTCGAAGAATACCACATTTGACAAGGCCTCATTTAAGACTTTTGATATTTCAACACTTCTTCTACTTACTCCTGGCCTTATTCTCTCGTTTGTTGAGAAAGGAGCCATGGAATACCTGCATCTTAATATTGCTTTCTGAGGATCCTGCATATGCTTTGGGTGCATAGTCCTTGGTCCATAGACAGCTGCTAATGCATACGTGTCACCGAATTTGAAAATAGCTGAACCTTCAGCCCGTTTTAAGACTCCGACTTCTGCAGTTATTGGTCTAAACTCTTCAAAGCTTCTGTTGTCTATTCTCTTGCCGTTAATAATCATTTTTTCTGGTTGTCCTACTTTACTCATATCATTCACCTTTCTCCAGCATTGCTGTAATTTTATCTGTAAGGCCAGATATGTGTGATTCATTCTCTATGGTAAGAATAGCTTTTGCAGCTAATCCTTCTTGTTCTCCTTTTATCCAAACAACTCCATTCTGTCCAACTATTATCTGACACTTTGTTTTATTTTTTATAAGCTCTATCATTGAACCTTGCTTACCTATTAATCTTGGAACCTTGGAAGGAGTTATGGTTAAAACTCTTCCACTTATCAGCTTTCGTGCTCTGTGATCATTCATTGTTAATTGAACTTGCTTTGATTTTGAAACATTTAAAACTTTTGCATAAATCAAATCGCCAATATCATAGTATATCGATATATCTGTTCTGTTTAAGTCTACATATTCTCCAACAGCCTCGCCTAAAGGCAATATAGCGTCATACGGTGAGTTTATGTCAACGATCCAGATTGTTGTTTGCATATCCTCTACTAAACCAATAATACCGTCACCTGTTTTTGGAATGTAAACTCCTGCTAAAGGAATTATCCCAATAAATCTGTCTTTTAACTTTACCAAACCTAGCAATTTCGATTTTAATTCATTATTTACTCTGTAGCAACCTGAAGACGGCAAGAAATCCAAGCCTTTTGCCAAAATTTCTCCAGGTATAACCAATTGTCTTTCCTTAACAAATATTTCCGATTTAACTTCTTTATCCATATTAATCACTCCTATAATTTTTTAATAATTTTTACCTCAACTTGACCATGAGTTAGATTGTTTAAACGATCATAAACTTCTGGCTGTGCACCAGCTGGTATTTCTAATAAACAAATATAACTTCCATTGCCTGCCCATTCCTCTTTTAACAAAACTCCTAAACTTCTTACTACGCTTCCAGCTTTTCCTGAAAATTCAGGCGGAATCTTAATTGCAATTTGAATCTTTTCAAACTTTATTGGAATTATTTTTTGTATTTCCTCTAGAACAGACTCCAGCTGTTCTTCAACTCTTTTGTTCAAATCGATTCTAACTTTTGCTTGTTCCATTGTCCTTAGTACTCTATCAACTGGATGTGGGATTCCACTCTGTGGATTAACCCCACGTTTAGAGATTAAAGTAGCTATTGCCTTTGTCTTTTCTTCGAGCATTTGTTTCTTTTGCTCAGTTGTTATCTGAACTTCTCCTTCAGTTATTATTTTCTTTGCTATTACATTCAAGTCGTTCGTGCCAAATGCATTGTTTATTTTTTCATTAGTTGTCCTTGTCCCCTTTCTTGCATCCTCGAATATCTCCTCGGATGCTATTAGCTCTTCTAATGGAATATCCTTACCAGTCTTAAACTCCATCGCCTTTTCAGGATCAACTAGTATTTCAAATTTTTCTCCAGATTTTATTAACCTGGCTATAACAGCCTTTTCTAAAGAAATCATTTAACCAACTTTCTAAAGTAATAATATCACCAAAACTTCTTGATGTATTTAATCCCTTCGTCACCATAATATTTTTTGAATCCTTTATCATTAATCATAGCTAGTTCAACTTCTTGTATCTTAACTCCCTTTTCTCCACCCTTTAATGCTTGTATACCTAGTTTAATAGCGTCCTCTTCTGTTAGTCCTTCCTTCCATCCTTTTCTTAAGATTTTTAATGCTTCTGGTGCACCTCTTCCTATGGCTTGGGCTTGCCAACCATAGAATGTAGAAGAAGGGTCTATTTCGAATAATTGTGGACCTTTTTCATCTAGTCCTCCTAATAAAAATGCGACACCGTATGGTCTTACTCCACCATATTGTGTAAATAATTGCATCCTGTCTGCAATTTCTTTAACTGCGCCTAAAACATTTAATGGTTCGTCGTATGTAAGCTTGTACACCTGTGCTTTAATTCTGCCAACGTCAAGTAAAATTCTTCCATCTGCTAAAAATCCTGATATTGCTACGCCTAAATTATCGTCTATTTGGTGTACTTTGTCTCCTCCACTATCAGGAATGGCAAGTTCTGCTAATGGACGTGAAGCAAGCAAAATCACACCGTTTGCAAACAAAAGACCTATAGATGTAGTTCCTCTTTTAACAGCCTCTCTCGCATATTCTACTTGGAATAATCTTCCATCAGGAGAAAATGTTACTATTGCTCTATCATAACCCATCATTTCAGGAATAGCTTCGATATTATATCACCTTAACTATAAATTTTATATTAATTCTAAGTTTATAAAGATTTTCTAATAATTTGTTTTAAGACTTGCTATTAAACCTTCTGGGTCGTGCTTTTCAGCATATACTTCAAAGTCTCTTGTAAATTGATATCCTCCATGCCCAATAAAAAAAATTCTCTTTGTACAACCTTGATGTATTTCAGATTCTTCTGGTTCTCTAGAATCAACTAGTTCTTCTTCCTCTAAAAAAGCTAAATATTTGCGCAGTGGCTTCTCGATATTGACCTTTCTAGCAAGTCTGCAAGTATTTACTCCTCTATTGCCATTTGATGTTGTTATTCCATTTAATATTTTAACACAATTTTTTATTCCATTTAAACCATTATCAAGTAATTTTATTCCGATAGCAGTTTCCAATCTTTGCGAAAAGTCTTCATACATTCTAGATTTTTCAAGATACTCCAATCCTTTAGGATCTAAAAAGTATACAGGTTTATCTTTTTTACTATCCTTTCTCACATCTCCTCTCTTAACAGCTATTTCTAAAATTTCTTCAGCAGTTTTTCTATGAGTTCTTAATCGACGTGCAACACAATTTACTGCTCTATGTTTACCATCTGAGAGCACATCTAGCATATTTATGTAAGTTTGTGTTCCATTCATCATAAAAAATAGAACAAATGCTTAAAGATTTAAATCCTATGTGAATTCAGTTAATTTTGTTTCCGAAAAGAATTTCAATCTTGCGGCCTTGATTGAACCAGAAATTCCAAGAACCTTAACAGTAATTCTAGTGTCTCCTATTCTTTCTATAAGTGCTAAAGCAGCTCTTACATTTTCTACTTTATCATGAGAGCATCTAATAATTCCTATCTGCCTCTTCTCATCATAAATATCTCTAACAATCCACAAATCTGCCTCAGCTGCACCTAACTCGCCTAATAGATTTAGCAAGGAATGCCAGATTGAGTTTGACAAGTCCTGGAAAATAAATTTGTCTTCGGAGATAACCTGGTAGGCAATGTATCTTCTTCTGCCTCTAAGGCTTGAAGGCAAAGGTTTTGGTCTTTTCTCATCAATCATATTCATCAACTACTTCAACACCTTCTGTTATTTTGCTTCCTTCTAGTGTCTTTTTATTTTCTTCAACAATTGCTTGTGGAATTGACGTGGCTGAGGCAAAGGCTTTTCCTATATCTAAACCTAATACGTTTAACAATGAAACAAACTCTCTAGGATTTCTCATACCCCATGTGCTTTGAGCACATGAGCAAATCACAGCAGGAGTTCTAAAATGATTACAAAGCATCAGGTTCCTTGATATATGATTTAAAATATAAGCCCTTGGCTTTCTAAAGTTATAGAGGATTTCTCTAAAGCTTATGCCTATAGCGACATTGTTATGTGTGGCAGCTTCAAGAGAAGGTTCGTCCAAACCGCTGTCAACCCTGCCTAATTCTGGATGCATTAATATGTCAACTCTCGAGTCATCGCACGCAGATCTATTGATAGAATAGTCACCGCCACTTACGACTATAATATCAACCTTTTCTCTTGTCTTGTTGACAATTTCCTTCATTTCATTGACATCCTTTGCTATTATGTTAACTCCAGAATAAACTTCTATATCAGCTTTTAAAGCGGAGATGCTGTTTTTTAGTTCGTTTAATTTCTCTAGACCTTGATAATTATCACATATTGCAACTCCTGAATAGCCTAACTTCTTAGCAAATTCTACTAACTGCTCTATTGTATTTTCACCGCCAGATAAGTTGCTTTGAACGAACAAGTCGTAAAATTTCAATCTAACACCTTTTTAGAATTTGATTTTTAACTTTAAAAATAAGCCCTAACAAGTTTCCCTTGATTTCTTCCCAGCGGAAGTTAAACCTCTAAAGACCCTTCTTCTGTTTGCAGGATTGCATATCCAATTTAATTTTGGATCGTTCTTTATGCAAGGATGACTTGGGTCAATAAGAATTACTTCAAACCACTTTGACTTTCCATCTTCTGCAGCATAATAGCTGTTTAAGACTTCTAGATTTGGGAACTTTCTTGCTACTCTCATTTCTGCAATATGCTGTAAATTCATTTTAGGAGTTATTTTAGTCATACCTGCATGCAAGGGCTTTCTTCCACCAGCTGGCTTTTCCCTCTTGCTGGCTCCTTTTCCAATTTTTATCCTTGTTAAGACAAAACCTTGTTTAGCCTTGTACCCTAAGGCATGTGCCCTATCTAGGCGGGTAGATCTATCTATTCTTATTATTACAGGTTCTCTTCTCCAAGAAATTAGCCTTTCCTTTAATATTTTGTCATGCTCTGGGCTTCCCCAGTAATTTTTAATGTATTTCAAATAACCCATCTTACATCACCATAAGGTTTCAAGCTTTAATTATCTATAATTCTAAGGCTTTTTATTCTTTATGGTTTAATTAAAGAAAATCTATTTAAACAAGAAACCATATAAAGATTTTAGGTGAGTTAATGGGAATAGGAAAAGTAATAATAGGATTAATTTTGGTAATAGTTGGTTTATGGTCGATAATACCTTATAGTTGGGGTGGATTAAATGCTATTGAACCATTGTTATACGTACTTGAAGGTGTTATTCCTGCATTTCTAGTTTTCATCGGTGCTATTCTAGTTTGGATAGAGTGGGAAGAGATAAAGATAGAAAAACCAACTAAGAAAAGAAAGTGATATTTAATTTTTTTATTTCTTCACTTTTGATGTCAGAGGCAAGAAGTGCTTTTGATAAATTCTTTTTTCCATACTTTACAAGAGTTTTATTTTCTTTTGAATCTGAATAATGAAGCGTTAGACTAGCTGCTAAGCTTATAGCTTCTTTTGTTTTACGTCCCTGCAAGACTGTTATAGGACTTCCAACTTTTGGAACTTCAAAAATATAGTCAGAACTGTCCCTAAGACTTTTAAGTTCTTTATTTTCTTTTTCATCCCTACCAACAATTATCTTGCTCCTTCCAATGCGGAAGTGCCTGCCAATTTTTAATAGTTTGATGTCGTTTAGAGAGATTCTTTTCTTGTTTTCTATCAAGTCTCTAACTTTGCAAGCATATTCTCTTTGTGTCAGCAGGCAACCGCCAGCAGGCCTTGGATAATTTCTTATTCCAAATTCTTTTGCTAGTCCTGTTTGCATGTCTCTTCTCCTACCTTGAATATCCAAGAGATTTTCTCTATTAATCCATTTTTTCTCAGCCTCTGTAATAGGCAGTAGCTTTGCTGATAATGGCCTTAATAACTTTCCTTTTAACCCAGATTCCTTCTCTATTAATTTTAATGCTTGCGTGTTTTGGCTCATTGGCCTTTCGCCTAGGACCTCGCCTGTGAAAATGAAGCTTGCTCCAATTTTTTTAGCATGTTCTTTTGCTTTTTTTAACATGAGTATCTTGCAATCTATGCAAGGATTCATTTCAGAACCATATCCATGCTTAGGACTTTTAAGGATTTTTAAATAATCTCTAGTAACATCAAAAACTTTCAAAGGTATTTTAACTTGTTTTGCCATCTCTCTTGCATTCTTAGGTGAAAAGAAAGGTGTTGTAAAATTCACAAGTTCTACTTTTATTCCTTGTTGCTTGATAATTTTAGCAGCTATTATAGAATCCAAGCCACCTGAAAACAAACCTAGTGCCTTAACCGCCATAATAAGTATACTGAGCTAGTAAATCATATTTATAGCATTTCTTCTTGAAAGAAGCCTCCAAAATAAGGCCACCGTATATTTTTCCTGTCAGATTCAATTTTGTTGTTATGGATATTTTATCTCCTTTCATTGTAGTTTTGGACTGGTTAAACAAGTTTTTACTTATTAGAGGTGGTCTTACATATGAGATGTTAAGGAAAGCGTATTCTAATCTGTTTCTAGAGGAAACTATTGTAAAATTAAATAATTGTGATACATTTAATGGACCAGGCTTTGGAGTTATCCAATAGCTAATGTCCTGCCAGAAGTCATATTCCATTTTTTCTATGTCGCATTCAGAAAGACTTGTAGTCAAATTATGACAGTATAAAGTTATGTTTGAAATATTGCTTAGCATGCAAGAAGAATAGCTACCAATGCTACCACTTTCGTTACAAACTATCGGCAAGGTAAAATTCCTTCCATCTTTCAACTTAAATTCATTCACAGAAACAGTAGATTTGTTAGTTTTATTTAAGCTATAGATATCCTTCCCTATACCAATCATTTCAAAGGAATTACTAGACCAATTTTTGGCATAATTTATAGAACTTTCAGTTTTATTAAAGAATCTTGCTTCAATTTCTATAAGATGATTTATATTATCAACATTTTTTATGTAATTTCTTATTGAGTTCATGCAACTTAGCTTATATACAGTATCGTTAAATGTTTTGTTGGTTTGATTTGCTGTTTGATTTAAACTTTGATTAGATGTCTGGTTAGAGCTTTGATTTGACTTTATAGGCGGTTTTGTTTCATTGTTTGTTGGGACTTGATTAAAATTATTGTTCTCAAAAGTAGGAATGCCTTTAGAAGTGCTTGGATTTAAAACTATTACAAATATTGCAATATTTAATACAAGTATAACTAGTAGCCATGGTGGTATATGAAACATATAATATGATTTAGTTTTCTGTATAAAAAACTTAAATAATTCTAAAAATAATTCTTATTCATGCTTTCTGAATCACTATGTGCCAAGTGCAAAGGAAGATTATGGTGTGGTAAGGATAGATGCTCTTTACTCGTAAAATTCTATGCCCAAACCAGAGTAAACCCTCTTATAGATTCTACTTCCTTAGAGGGCTCATCTCCACCTAGCGTCTTTATTGGTAGATGGAATTATCCTAAAGTCTTTGTAGGGCCAATGCTGCCTCCCATTCATGGCGATACGAGCATAATGGATACGCCAGAACTTTGGACAGGTATGTCTATTGATGAGATAGTTGATTTTAGATTCCAATTGGTGAGAGGAAAGTATTTGACTAATATAAAGAATTTTGATGGGAAGATCGTTGAAACGACCAGAGAGATAGCTTTAGCGGAGAACTCACCAGATGCAGAAGTAGAGTTCAAAACAAAGCCTGCAGGAAGAATAGTTCTAAATGACGAAGTACAACCATTTGGTCCATCTGCACCGTTGTTAAAACTGGATATAGGAAACTTTAAAATTGATAACAAAATCGAGAAAGTGCATTATGATACTGACCTAAAGGCAAAGGATGCAGTCATAAATCTCTACGAGAGTAATGTCTTGATTTCGAAAATACAAAAAGCCTTTTCTGTAGGCGCATTTGGCTTGGAAAGAAACAGGAAGTTTGTTCCAACACGCTGGTCGATAACAGCTGTTGATGATACTATTTCAAAGAGCATGATGGATTATACTCGAAACTTTCCACTAATAAATGAGTTTAGAATCTATGAACATAATCAATTAGACAACAGGTGGATTATTCTACTTCTTCCTCGTGAATGGTGCTATGAATTGATAGAAGCTTGGTATCCAAAAACCATATGGAATCCTGTTGGAAATAGCATATCAATATTTTCTGATTATGAGTTTTATGATGGAAGGAAAGACTATGCAGAAATCGGAGGCTGTTATTATGCTGCCAGGCTTGCAGTGAATGAGTTATTAAACAAGGAAGGAAGACAGGCTGGAGTAGTCATAATGAGGGAAGCTCATCCAGGATATATAATGCCTGTTGGCGTCTGGAATGTTAGAGAAGCTGTGAGACATGCTGTTAAAAACAAGCCAATGAGTTTTGCAACTTTGAACGAATCGTTGGATTATATCTCTAGGAAATTAGAAATTCCTATTAAGACATGGGTAGAACATAGTGGAGTGTTGAGGGACACCATGCAACAGAAAAAATTAATAGAATTTTTAAAAGTGAGAGAATGGAAGTAAAAGAAATAAAGTGTAAAAGCATACTTAGCATGTCAGGTCTACGTGACAGCAAGTATTCTATAAATCCATATAGAGGTTGCTCTCATTCTTGCGTATATTGCTATGCACCTTACATCCTGAGAGAAAAAAGAGAGTGGGGAGATTTTGTTGATGTAAAAGTCAATGCGCCTGAGGCTTTGGTTAAGGAAACGATAAGAAAAAAGAAAGGAACTATATTGATAAGCAGCGTTACTGACCCTTACCAACATGTAGAGGAAAAATACAAGTTAACTAGGAAGATTTTGGAGAAATTAAAGGACAAGGAATTTTCAATTTCTATACTTACAAAGTCTGCTCTAGTCATAAGAGACTTGGATTTGCTTAAAAAACTGAACTGTGAAATCGGAATGACCATAACGACTCTAGACGAGAATTTTGCAAAGATTTTTGAGCCGAATTCGTCTTCTCCTGAGAGGAGATTAGAAGCATTAAGATATTTTAAAGTTTCTGGATTTAAGACCTATATATTTTTTGGTCCATTGCTCCCTTTCATAAGCGATATTAATCTTGAAAAAACAATTAACAGATTTGCTTTAGCAAAGCCTAACAAAATTTATGTCGATAAACTAAACATAAAATGCCCGGCTCATTGGGAGAAGATTAAAGCTGTTTTAGAAAAAAATCTTCCGGATTTGACTGGAAAATGGGAGCAGACTTTGTTTACTAAGAATGATTATTATGAAAAACTTAAAGAAAGAATAAAAGAATTTCACGATACCTTAGGATTAAATTTCGAGTTCTGCTATTGAAAATCAAGTTTATTATATGAAATTCAAATATTAGTTTATGCCTCTGCAACAGAAAAAACTTGATAAAGCACTGAAAAACTCGATAAAAGAAGGATCTGCATTTTCAGCAATGGACGGCATAACAAGCACATACACAACGCCATTTGCAATAGCATTGGGTGCCAGCAATGCTGAAGTAGGAATTCTTAGTTCTATTCCAAACTTTTTCATTACCTTATCTCAAGTGTTTGCAGGAAAGTATATAGAAAAAAGAGGCAGAAAAAATGTAGCTGTAAGATTAAGCTTGATTCAAAAGCTCATATGGATACCAATCATGCTGATACCAATGTTCTTCCTTAAAGGAGGAGTATGGTTGTTCATAATATTTTTAACCTTGTCCAATGTCGTATTGAGTTCTGCAAACACTGCTTGGTCATCTTGGATGGGAAACCTAGTACCTGAAAAAATAAGGGGAAGTTACTTTGGAAAAAGAAACACAATCCAAGCTGTTTTTAGCTTTTCTACTACTTTATTAGCAGGTTGGCTGCTCGGCTTAACAAAGAACTTGTTCGGCTTTTCATTGGTATTCTTTTTAGCTTTTATTTTTGGTTTAATGTCGTATTTCTATTTAAGGAAAATACCAGATGCTGATTATAAAGATTCAAATGGAAAAAACAGTATAAAAGTCTTAGACTTCATTAAGGAAATTAAAAAATACAAGAACTTCTATCCTTTTACAAAGCACATGTCATTGCTAAGCTTTGCAGCCAACATTGCATCGCCGTTCTTTACAGTCTACATGCTGAGTGTGATGAAAGTCGGTTACGCTTGGTATGGCATAATAATCGCTTCTGAGATACTGACTAGAGTCTTAATGTTGAGATATTGGGGAAGACTTTCTGACAAGTTTGGAGATAGGACAATAATGAGCTTATGCAACATCCTGATAGTCTTTTATCCATTTTTCTTCTTGTTTGTAAAGAGTACTTTTCATTTGATACTGATTAGCATATTTTCTGGAATTGCATGGAGCGGATTTGACTTGACGTCCTTCAATTATTTGCTGGATGTGACGCCTCCAGAAAAAAGACCTTCCTATATTGCGAACTATAAAATATCAGTTGGAACTGCCTTATTCTTTGCTCCTTTAATAGGAGGTTACATAGCGCAAAACTTAACAATCTTGTTTAATGGATTACAGCTTTTGTTTGTAGTGTCTTTTATTTTAAGAGGCATTGTGACTGCTTATGGTCTGCCGAGACTAAAGGAAGTGAGGGTTAAGAGAGTTTTGCCTGTTACTGATGTTTTCCTAAAGGCTTTTGCAATCTATCCTGCTAGGGGAATAACACACGAGCTAGTTTACGTTCAAAACAGGTTCGAATATTTTGAGAAAGGCATCATTAAAAAGGTCAGAGGCTTAAGAGAAATAGTAAAAAAGAGGTGATTTTTTGAACAAAATAATTTTAGTTGCAGTTCTAGCCATAGTCTTGACAACCACTATAGCATTTGCATTGCCAAGACCAGCACAGGCTAACAAAGAAGTTTTCAAAACAATGCTAAAAAATTATCTATCACCAGTTATACATGGCTATGGAATAGGTTTTACGGGCGACACTTACATTACAGCAAAATGGTATATTACTGGTATAAAAATTCTAAACAGAACTGAGATAACAGACATAGTCAAGCAAGCAAAAGCAGAGAATGTAACAGATTGGTCTACTGTAAAAGAAAGAATGAGAACTCAATTAGAAGCAATCGGAACAACTGTTAAGAAAGGAAGAATTAAAATTGATGGAACAATGTACCTTCTGACAAATATAACAACTACTGAAACCAGTGCAACAGCTGATATAAAAGAAATACCGAACTGGGAAACTTGTAAAAGTCAAAACACCTCAGCAGAGACTTGTGAAGACAACGGAGCAAAGATTGGTGACATATCTTTAACAAAAAAGACTAGAGCAAACCAAGAGATTGCTAATGAACCAAGAGTTTGGGCAGGAACTTTGAACCTTAACAGCATTGCTTACACATTTGTAACTCTTGTTTATCCAAGGTGATATTATGAAAACAAAGATAGTAATTGTTGCAATAGCAATTATAGTGGTTGCCCTAGCATTTCTAGTTTTCAGACAAAAAACTACCATAACACAAGTTCCTACCGGAACGGCTGGAATAGCAGTAACAAGCGAAGAAGATTCTATCTTAGATGACCAGATACAATCGATAACAGAAGAACAACTAAATGCTATCTCAATTGAAGATCCAACTTTTCTAACAGACTCTCAAGACAGCATAGCAAGCGATACAAGCATTTTCTATTATGAGTAGTTTTTTTATTTTTTATGATTTTTCATGTACTGATTTAAAGAGCCCTTAATTTCACCCAGTTCTCTTGCAAAATCAGTTAATTTGTTAGATACATTTATCCACACACTTAATAAACCAGCAAAAAATGCAAATCCAATCACAGCCATAGCTGAATAAAATTGCTCATGAGTAAGATATTCTGGGCTATGAATTTGAAAATAGAAAATTAAGATAAGGAAGGCCAAAATTGATAAAATCATTAAAACAACTGATAGTATGTTTATTATTAAATTTTGATTTTTGCTAGTCTTCAAGGAGATGCACCTTTAAAAAAGTTAATAATATCTGAAGGTTTTATAATACCAACAATAAACAAAAGGAAAATTATAATAGCAATGATAAGAATAATAGTTAGTGGGTCTAGTGTTCCTTTCATATAATTTATATTATTTTTATGATTTATAAGATATGCTACCACTTTTAGTGGTAATTATGAAAACATTTAACAATGAAAAAATTCTAAATCTTAGGTGATACTACACTTCTTAAACTACATTTAAGTCTAATTCTATCATCGTATACATCATACAAACTTCTAAACCAGCCCCTCCCTATCATATGTCCAACCTGAGATTCCCTTAATGACAGTCTTTTCAACTTTCTTACTGTTTCTTCATCAAATCCTTTCTTAGAAGCATATTCTTCGAACGCCTTAGAAGTATAAGTTTTAAAGTCTTCTGTTTTAACAGGTTCTTTCCACAATTGATGTTGTCCAGAAGCTAATAAACTTGAAACAACACATCTTGCTGCCTTAGAACCGTAGGGAAGATATTTTCTTTTTTCAGTGTCGTATTCCCTAGTAACTACTTTTAATAAATGCCTATGGCTAAAATCTAAATCCACAGTTCCTTCGGTTTCAGATTTTTTAAAAAGGGGTGGTGTATCATTAGCAACTAATAGTAAATGATATCCATCGTCGTTTAAACTTTCTCTAAGCTCTTCACCATTCATAATAATCTTTAAGTAACTAAACTTTAAGAAATTATTTAATTAATCTTAATCTTCTAACTGCATCCCTTACGGCTTCAGAACGGTTAGGATACATACCAATCTCTATTAGATTATCGATCTTCTCTATTAATTCCTTTGTTAGTCGAATTTGAACTGGATGCATTTTTTCACTAAAAAATACTTGGAGGGAAAAGGATTTAAACTTGAATTTTCTTTAAAATTTACTATCAAAGGCAGTAAGCAAATTTCTTTTTATTAATAAATGTCTCTATGGATAGATTATAATTGTTACTTTGCTATAGTTAGTTTACCATTAATTGGCAATTTCAATTCCTTTATTTTTTCAAACCTCTTTGTTGCATTTAGAATAGCAAACCCTATAACTTCACCCTTTTGATCCAATCTAATAAATATATCCTCTCCAATATCCTTCATAAAACCCTTTCTTTTAGCGAATCCTACTTCTAGCATATCGCCTTCCAAATCAAACCAAACTTTTAGTCTTTTTTCCATATTATCTCATCTTTCTTTATTTTGTCAGTAAAAAATGCGGTAATAACAAAACCATCTTTGTTTAAGATTTTGGTTACAACAAGCATATATTTATTTGTTACTGGAGTTTTTAAATAAAATTTATAAAATAGCCATACTGATTTGACGCACAAACTTTCTCTTATCTCATCCGGATTTTCTAACGTTTCTTTTATTTTGCTTAGTTGGCTTTTCATTTCAGGATGCTCAAAAATATGCTCTATCCTTTTTTCGTCCAATAAAATTGTTTTATCTAATTTTGCCTTGAAAAATGTCATGTCTGGCAGTTGATTTCATCAGAAAATAAGTTTTTGTTACTGCTGTAAATGGTTAGAAAAGTTTATCTAGAATCTGGATATGCTTGCGCAGTTATCATAATTAATCTAATTGCAATGCTTACAAAACCTAAGAAAAAATCTATTACTGACGCTATTGTAATGTTAAATCTTTCTGTATACTTTATGCAATTTATTCTGTAAACCTTATCGACTTCTAACGTAGTGCTTACGTAATGGCTGAAAGGTATAAGAAGGTTTCTTTTTATATTATTTTATACATGAATAAAATTCTTTTAGACACGCAGGATGTAGCTGAGAATGAAGACAGCATGATATTTAACCTAAGACCTGAGTTCAACAGGATCTGCTATAACTCTATAAGAGCTTCTATAATCCATCTTCTTGTTAAGTCTAAAGAACTTAATCATTCTTTATCAGTTGAGGAGATTGCTTACAAGCTTGGGAAAAGACACTCTGTTGTTATTCATCATTTGGAAAAATTAAATCAATGTAAAATTGTTGAAATTATAAGATTATTAAAATATGGGGATAAGGAGAGAAGAAGCATATGGGGCTTGAACATGAAATATCCAAACCTTGTTCAAACTGTTTATACTCACATGCTTAAAACATTCTACACAGCAAACGAATTAGATAGATTGTGTAGTATTAACAAAGATGCTAGAAGTGAAATAGACGTGGTCTAATTCTGGCCTAATTCTGGCAGATTGGTGGATAAATAGACTTTTTTCTAAAGAAAAACTATGGACAAATTTTCTTTAAGACTGATACAAAAGACAGACAAAGAAAATGAGGGTTTTATTCTTTCTCAATTCTTGCCAGAAATAAACGAGATATGCTCGAACAAAATAAGGGCTGGAATATTGTACTTGTTAATTTCTTGTCCTGAAACGATGCATAGCATGAGAGTGGAAGATCTTTGCTTTAGGTTAGGCATTAGGCCGACTGTCTGTCTATATCACTTGGAAAAATTAAGAGACTGTAATTTAACTGAAGTTAAGAAAAATCAAAAGTACGGTAAGAAAACTAGGAGAAGCATTTGGGGTCTGAATCTAAAATATCCAAGTTGGATACAAGAATGCTATAAAATGACAAAAAATTACTTCTTTAGCGAAAGAGAACTTGTCGGCATGATTAACATAAATAAAAGCTTCAGATAGGCTGTCATATTCTTGTCATAGTTTTGTATTGCACATGTTTTATGTTTGTACAAGATTTGTTTAGCAGGATTTTAATAGCGTTTTTCTTTCGTAATTAAGTTGTGAGTAAAATTTCTCTAGCGCCGAGGAGGGGCGCGATATTAAGGCGACCGTTGGTTAGCCTTGCCTTGAGACTTTGTTTCAAGAAAATTCTAGGTAAATACCCAAAAAAAGGAAAATTTTAAGGTGAAAAAATGAATACAAAAATATTAGCTAGTTTAGTATTGATAGGGATAGCTATTTCAGG
>CAZYZB010000015.1:11786-19425 GCA_964651405.1 uncultured archaeon | reverse complement strand
GAATTATCATATTACTCTGCCAGTTCTGGCCACTTATGTAAAGGAAATGAAAACAAAATAAAAGTCTATTGGCTTTACTCCAGTCTCTTTATGATATGCCAACCAAACTCAGTTCTTACTGGTTGGGATGTCTGACCTTTTTGCAATGAGAATGTAGCGTTTTCAAATTCACGAACCATTCTACCTCTTCCAAAAGTTCCTAGGTCTCCGCCTTTTTTACCTGAAGGACATAAAGATTTTTCCATTGCTAGTTTAGAGAAGTTAGCTCCTTTGTTGAGCTGGTTAACTATTGCTTTAGCTTCTTGTTCTGTCTTAACAAGTATGTGAGCGCAATGTACTTTATCTACCATGAAATCACCTCAGTATAATTGTTCTTATTGAATTTATGAGATATTTAAATATATTTATCTACAATTCTGTAAGTGATAATATGGCACTAAGTCAGTTTCGTAGCAAGAGAAAGTCTACTGGCGGTTTGTATAAAAGAATTAGAAAAAAGAAAAAGAGAGACTTTGGAAGCGACTTCATTCCTGTAAAACTTGGACCAAAGAACAAGAAAGTTGTTGAAGGACTTGCTAATATTAGAAAGCAAAGGTTGCTTCAGATAGACGCTATTAATGTCACTGATCCAAAAACTGGTAAAACTGAAAATACAAAAATCTTAGAGGTTTTAGAGCATTTGGACAATCCTCACTATACTCGTAGTAATGTTATAACCAAAGGCTGCATTGTTAAGACAGAATTAGGAAAGGTTAAAGTGACATCTCGTCCTAGTCAGCATGGAGTTGTTAACGGTATAATAGTTGAAGAAAAGAAATAAAGACTACCAAAAAGGCAATTTTAGATGTGTTCCTTCTTCCAGAAGAGAAGAAGATTCTAAATGAGATTGAAAAATATGGCGGAACGCTTACACAAAGCGAAATAGTTAAAAGCACTGGATTTTCAAGAGTGAAAGTTCATAGAATTATAAGAAATCTAGAAAAGAAAAACTTAATAATGAAACAGCAGTATGGAATGACAAACAAAATAGTACTGAAAAAATAATTAGAACATAACCTTCTTATCGCTAAATTTTGACTCTATTTTTATTTGTCCACTACCTTTTTCTACAGAACCTATAATATCGGACTTGTAATACTTCTTAATAATATTAAGAACACTTTGTGCTGCATTTTTATTAACAGCTATTATAAAGCCTATTCCATTGTTAAATGTTTTATACATCTGAGCATCAGATAATTTACCTTTTTTTATTAAGGAGAAGAAGATAGGTTGTGGATTAAGTTTATGTTCTCTTACTATATTTATATCAACTTTTTTATTCGATATGTCCTTTAGTTTAGTAAAGGCTCCACCTGTTATGTGGACCATCCCATGAATTTCTTTTCTATAGGTTTTCAACACATCTTTTATTCCTTCCAAATAGATTTCTGTTGGTCTTATTAATTCTTTTGCATCATGAAGTATTTTTCTTGCAAAAGTCAGGCCATTCGAGTGGATGCCGCTGCTCGCTAGACCAATTAATTTATCTCCAGCTTTTATATTAGGCCTAATAATTTCACTCTTCTTTACTAATCCGATCATTGTTATTCCAATTTCCAAACCATCAGATGTATCTAAAATAGCAGTTTCTCCACCAGTTATTGCTACCTTGTATCTTTTACATAAAACTGCTAAACTTTTTATGATAGATAGTATCACTTCTTCATTTTCCTCTTGTAGCATTATATGGTTTTGTAGTCTGTACGGTTCTGCTCCAATTCTAATCAAGTCATTTGCATTCATTGCAAATGCATCTTGAACTGCAAATGAGAAAGTTTTCATTCTCCAGTGCAATGAGCCCTTGGTTCCTATGCCATCTGTTTTGTCAACTTCTAAATAATCTTTCCAATTTTTTGGATTTTTTCTGATTATAACCTGATTTTTAACTCTTTCAATTCTAAATGGACCACTTTTTGGCCAAGTTTCCTGAATTAATCTAAGAATCTTTTCTGTAAAAGGTTTTGTAGTGTTGTATGCACTCATAAAGATAATTGCAGTCTAGAATTTATAACTTATTTATATAATATAGAAAGGTTTTCCGTCTTTTCTGGCTTCAGACAAGAATGTATGACATCTTGCACACTCTTCTGCAATCTCTATATTTAATCTAAATTCCTTGTCCGCAATAGTTACTATGTTATAGTTATTGCCATTAGAATCTAAATTTTTTGTTGGGCAGTTTCCACATACCTTTTCCCAATATTCTGTAATATTTACGACATTTTTAGGATCAATTAAAATAGATTTAGGTTTAACCATTTTTAACCTTTTATTTAATTATAAAATTAGAATTTATACTTTACTGTTAAAACTCATATCCTAATTTTTCAAATATTTTTTTCATTAATAAACTATCTATCTCAAGAATAGGACTTTCAGAGATTATGGTTATATCAAACTTTCTTCTAAGGATTTCTTCTGCAAAAGGCTTGAAATCTGGTCCAGCCATTTTTATTGGAACATGATTTTTTTCATTACCCCTACCAATTCCAACCAAAGAATACTTTATGCCTGAAAAATGCGAGTGCCACTTTCTTAGTTTTAAAGTTTCTAATTTATCTAGCATATCTTTGTAATCTATTTGACCGCCATTTCTTGCATAAATATGAGAGGGATCAAGATAAGGAACCAGATGTTTTAACTTCTTACATAGTTCTATTATTTCTTCTAAAGTTCCAAATGATGCTTGTTTACCCATAGTTTCCAATCCAAATTCTATATTCCAATCATTTTTCTCGATTAATTCTGTTATTTCCTTGCATGCTTCAAATATCATTTCAATTGATTTTTTCTTATCTTTCCCATAATAACCAGCATGAGCAGCGACGATAGTGGCGTTCATCTCAACTCCTCTTTCTAAAGAATCTATTATTCTTTTCTTGCTTGCTTCTATTATTTTCTTATCTAAGCTTGCTAGGTTAACAAAGTATGGGACGTGAATTGAAAGCTCAACATCCAAAACCTTTGCAATTCTTCCTAATTCCTTTGCAGTTGCTAGTGACATGTGAACACCGTGAGTAAAAGAAATTTCCATTGCATCAAGGCCAAGCTCCGCAACTTTTTTTACACCGTCTATTGAGCTGTTGCTTTCAGCAGAGATTGGTATCCCAGACGGTCCTAAACAGATTTTCACTTAATCACATTCTATATGCTGTTCTGAATACCAAGTAGGATGGCAAGATGTTATAATTTCTAAATTTCCTTCAAAAAAGTATTTTTGACTTGGTTGAATAAATATCGAATCACCTTCGCTTATTAATAATTCCTTTCCATTAACTTCAATCTTCCCTTTACCTTTAACGACAAAAACAATTTCTTTACAAACTTTGTTTGTAACTCTGCTCTTATCAGGATATCTTCCTTTTATTTCTATAAAAGCTATGTTAATGTCCTTATCTGTAAATGGATATTCATAAGCTATGCATTTTGGACTGTTAGAATGTTTTTTTCTTTCTGATTTTTTAATTAACATTAAATCACATCATTTTTTAGCAAATACAAAAAATATTTTATTTGAAATCTTTAACATGTTATTCTTTTCTACATATTTAGAGGCTTTTAAACCTCTTGTTTCATTGATGATTTCTTTTGCTGCCTCTATGTTAGGGGATCTTATGAAGCTATTAACTACCTTTCTCTTAACTTTATGAAAATCTTCAATTAGCTTAAGCAATTTATTGTTTCTATTTTCATACATGCCAGCATTTTTTGGATCTATTATAATTGATAATTTTTCCCAATCATCATTTCCATTATGATCTAAAATCACTAAATATCCATCTTTTTTAAGAACTCTCTTTATTTGTTTAATAGTTTTTTTATAATCTATATAATGAAGTATCCAAGCACATATTACACAGTCAAAATAATTATCTGAATAAGGAATCTTCTCTGCTGTTCCTCTCTTAATTTCTATGTTTTTTATTCTATATTTCTTTATCTTTTCTTTCAAAGAGTTTAGCATTTCTTCTTCTGGATCAATAGCACAAACTCTTTCAGCAATTTTAGATATAGGTATTGAAAGTCTTCCTGTTCCTGCTCCAACATCTAATACTATTTTATCCTTAAAATCTATAAAATTTAAAATATTTTTGATTTCAATTTCAGTTGTACCGAAAATTTCTGCAATAATATCATATCTTTCTGGCTTTTCATGAATATTTTTCCATTTCTTGAATAGAATATCCTTCATTTTCATTCCTTCTTCTTAAAGAACAACCAATTATTCGGTGGTTTGAACTTGAATAAGACGAAAGTTCCTTTCAGCTTTCGTCCATTTATTTTTATTACATAGCCTTTTTCAGTTTTTTCTATTAGTTCGAATGTTCCTTTATCCCATATGGTAACTTTACCTGCTCCATACTGTCCTTCTGGTATCACACCTTCAAAGTTTGCATATTCCAATGGATGGCACTCAACCATAACTGCTAGCCTCTTGACAGTCGAATCAGTAGGAGGCTCCTTAGGAACTGCCCAACTTTTCAAGACTCCATCCATCTCAAGTCTTAAATCCCAGTGCAAATGAGAAGCATGGTGTTCATGAATAAGATAGATCGGTCTATTTGATTCGACAATCTTGTCTCCAGATGATTCTGATGTTTTCTTAAAATTTCTCTTTTCTTTGTACTTTTCTAGAGTCATTTAATCACATTTTCTTTGTTACTCCATTCTTTGGGCATATTTTTTCTAAAAAACATTTGTTGCAAGTCGGTATAGGTGCTTGACACAAAGCTCTTCCATGTGCTTTTAATAAATAAGCGATTTTTTTCCAATCTCCTTTTGGAATTATCTTCATTAAATCTTGCTCAATCTCTTCTGGCTTTTTGCTTTTTGTCCAACCTAGCCTGAAGGACAGTCTTATGACGTGTGTATCTACAGGTATTCCTTCGACTTTGCCAAATGCATTTATCAATATAGTGTTGGCAGTCTTTCTTCCTATACCTGGTAAACCAGTCAAATCCTCCATTTTGTCAGGAACTTTTCCATTGTATTTTTCAACAAGAATCTTGCAGGCGCTTGTTATGTTTTTAGCCTTCATGCCAACAAAAGTAACAGCACTTGTCTCTTTTGTAAATTCTTTTAAATCAGCATTAGCATAGTCCTTTGCAGTTTTATACTTGCTAAAAATCTTGGGCGTAGTAGCATTCACGACCTCGTCCCTAATCTGAGCAGAAAGAATTGCAGCAACCATAAGTTCCAAAGGATTGGAGAAATTCAAGTAATATTTCGCATTCGGATAGTTCTTCTTTAACAGTTCAATTGTCTTCACTATTTCCATATCAATACCTCTCCCTTACTTTAATGGCCATGTTATACGCATCATAGCCGAACCATGCGCTACTTAAAAAATATCCAACTAGTATTTCTATTAACAGAGAAAAACTAAAACCTACAACGAATATGTAAATCAAATTAAATCCCCACACTATTGCAAAAAGGAAGAATGTGTAAGTTCCTTTCCAAACCTTTCCGAGATAGACATAGCCTAATCCCCAAACAAGCACGTTTAATACTACAGCCATTTTCGGATTTATGATTTCTGAGTCCATTAAATCACTTTTTGTTTCTCAAGTCAGTTATCGTTCTGATTACTCTAGATAAAATCAGATGGATTGCCTTTGTGAGCAGAATCAGAATCACTATGAAACTGAAGGACGCTATAAAAAATATCATCAATAAGTTTGGTGCATCAGCCTGAGTTTTAAATATTGTTTCTCGATAGGAAAAAATTAGGATTGCTAGAATTATGATTCCGAGCAATCCTGAAAATCTGTGTGTTGCATCCTTTGAGGATAGATCCTTTACAGAGGCGAACAAAGATTTTACGAAAAAATAAACTGGCAATAAAAGGCCAGATAAAAATAATATAATGCCGACCAATATCAAAGGACTTCCTATAATCTGGTTTCCTCCAACGCTTGCTATTGCTCCGAAAAGAAAGAAAAGTATACCGGAAATGATGCATATTATGGGAAGAAAGAGCGATATTAGAAGGCCTTTAATCCAATCCCAAATTTCTTTCACCATACAATCATTTCAAGGTTATTTTCATAAGGTCTTCAGCAACTATGACATTCTTAAAAATAGGTTTGACTGCATCTAAAACTTCTTTGCCGTTTTTATATCTCCTGCTTATGTGAGTAAGAACCAATTTTTTAACTTTGTATTTTTTAGCTAGTCTAGCTACTTCTATCGCAGAGGAGTGTGGTCTTTCCAAGCTTGGCAATTCGATGAAAGTGCCATCATGTATAAGCAAGTCTGCTCCCTTTGCCATTTCGAAAAGCTCTTTGCATGGAATTGTATCACCAGAATAGACAATCTTTCTTCCTTCATTCCTTATTGCAATTTGCTGGAGCTTTATAGTCCTTTTACCAACCTTTATCTTCCCTTCATTTTTTATTACTTTCAACTGCTTTCCTTCCAAGCCATACTTCTTTGCCTTTTTAACATCAATATGCCAATGGTCTTTTTCTTTAAAGCAATAGCCGACAGTAGGGACAGAATGTTTTACTCTTATTGAATAAATCTCGTATTTGTCATTATCAATTATCTTTTCAATGCTCTTTTCTTCGTCAGTATCTCTCGCTTTAATTCCAAAACCAATACCCCAGTAACTTAGTTCTATAATTGCGTCTATGAATCTAGAGGCTTCTGGTCCATAAACCTCTAAGGGCTCTGTTCTTCTGGATAGGTGCATTGACTCTATCATTGGTAGAATTCCTGCAAAATGATCTGCATGCCAATGCGTTATGAACATTTTTGACAACTTCATAGGCGAGACTCTTGCTTTTTCCATTTGAAGTTGTGTTCCTTCCCCGCAATCAAACAAAAAACAGTCTCCGCCATATTGGAAAAGAATTGCAGCATGTCTCCTCTTCAAAGTAGGGACAGCTGCTCCTGTTCCTAAAAATGTTATGTTAATCGGTTCTGGCATTTAAATCATCTTTTCTTCCTAAACTTATTGTAAATCCAAACTATGAGACATGTAATTAAATAATCATAAATTAAATTTGTAATAAAAAATAATGAAAAATCTAAACTGAATAATTGAATTAAAAATAATGATGGAAAAATTAATGCCATCACTATTCCAATAATTATATCAATAAATTCTATATCTTCAATACACATCCCACAAGGGCTTTGAATTAAAATATAGGTTTCTGTGCATGGTCCAAACAATTTTATAGTAAATGGACAAAAGGCTACCAAAAAAGTAACACAGTAAAAAGAGGTTATACAAAACAATATAATGAGTATCGCAATCTTTCTCCAGTCTGGCTTCAGGAATTCTTTCCAATTCATCAAACCACGTTCAAATCTTTTTCAAACCATTCTCGAAGAAAAGAGCGGAAATCTTCTGGTAGTTTTTCTACAGCTTTCAAAGTGTCTCCACCACCACAAAGCTTGCATTTCCTTATCAACGGTGCAATCTTGCTAGGAATGCCTTTCTCGAGCAGTTCTTTCTCAGACTTTTTCAACAAATCCTTCAAAAAATGTAGCATTATCGTGAATTCTCTTTCAGTTTCAACGATCCAGTTCTCGCCTTCTACGAACACTTTGCTTTCTTTATAGTGTTTTAGGAATTGTTCTGCGT
>CAZYZB010000015.1:0-11686 GCA_964651405.1 uncultured archaeon | reverse complement strand
TCGCCTTCTACGAACACTTTGCTTTCTTTATAGTGTTTTAGGAATTGTTCTGCGTGGTTGCTATAAATATCAGGTCCGATATTCTTCATTATTTTGGGGACTTGCCAGGTTTCCATTTCAAAAACTAATACGCATTCCTTGTTGCAGTAGAAATCACTTCTTAGCATTTTGAAGCCATTTTGTTCAAGAAGCTTGTCAATTGCTTTTACGCATCTCCTCATCTGCGGATAAAGTATGTCGTCTAAAACGTCAGGTCTTTCAAAGCTTATCAAATACCAGCGAGTTCCTCTTTTATTGAATTCCTTTTTTATTTCCTTTAACGAATACGGCTTCGTCTCTTGCATAAAGAAGAAATCTTTGCTTGGTTTTTTAATAAAATCATTACAAGCTTTTACAAATCTGTAAAAGCTTTCAGCTGATAGTGCTGCTCCTACGTTTCTGTTTCTGTCAACAGGGTCGATGACAATCAAAGGCGTTTTAAACTTTTTAGCATCTTCACTATTAAAACTTATTAATTTACCAGCTCTCCATTTTGTTGCTTCCTTTACAAGGCTGAGAAAACTGCCATATTTTATTATTAATAGCTCGCAGATATATCCAGAGAATCCCTGTGTCTTTAAATCAGCTCCATAGCATCTGTTTGCTTTGCAAAATTGCTTTAGCAGTCTAACTTCATCAGGATTCTTAAGATTAGCTTTCACGAATTTCACATGATGTGGCGTCCTGTCAACAGCAGATTTTATTTTTTCAGGGTTTGCTATCTCATAACAGGGTACTATGTCGACTTGGTACTTTCCTATCTTGCCTCTAAGATAAGGATGCTCTGCATAAGCTATCACATAGCTACCTTTCATAGCTTTTATGACCTTCTTTGCTATTTCTAAGCCCTTCTTCTCTAGTTGCTTTTTAGACAAAGAAGGCTTGAAAAGCAAAAACAAGTCAGCCTCATTCTTTTTTGAGAGCCAAGTTTCTTTTTCTATTGAACCGCACAGCAAAGGTTTAGCTTCTTTGGATAACTTAGAAGCTATTTTAATCAACTTACCAATAAAGCTCTTCATCTCATCTTCTTCCTTCTTATCAGGTTTAATCTCGTTAAGAACTAATTTTAGGTCCATTTTTACCGAATAGATTTATAAGTAAGTAAGTAAATAAACTTTTAGGTGAAACTATGGCGTTACAAGAAGTATTAATGACCCTTTGGTCCAGTTTCTTAGGTACATTACCAAATATGATAACAGCAATAGTAATACTATTAATAGGATTTGTTATTGGAAAAGTTGTAGGTAAGATATCCAAAGAAATCTTGGTAAGAGTAAAAATAGATAATTACATAACTGGAAAAGAGAAGTTTAGTCTAAAGATCTCAGAATTAGGTTCAATAATAGCAAGATGGCTCATATACATATGGTTTATCCAATTAGGAGTTGCTGCACTTCAAGTAGCAGAAATAACATCAATAACCATGAGTGCTGTAGACTTTTTGTTCGGAGCAGTAGGAGCAGTAATTATAATACTAGTTGGCTACATATTCGCTTACTTTATAAAGGAAAAAGTTGTTCATTCAAAGACATTTTATGGTGACATTATCGGCAACTTAATATTCTTCCTAATAGTCTACGTTTCAGTTGCACTAGCATTGCCGTTTGTTAAAATAGACCCTACGTTAGTTAACTGGTTGCTAATAGTAATAGTTGCTTCATTAGGACTAGGTTTAGCAATTGCAATTGGTCTAGGACTAAAAGACGTTGTTGCAGAAACAGCAAAGGGTTATAGTAGAAGATTCAGAAAAAAGAGATAAAATGTTAGTAAAAGAAGTAATGAATAGGAATGTGAAGACAGTTAGACCTGAGGATACAGTTAAAGATGCAGCCAATATCATGAATGAACGTCGCATAGGCTCCTTGGTTGTTGTTTCTGGAACAGGCGAAGTTGTAGGCATACTTACAGAAAGAGATATTTTGACTGATGTTGTGGCTACAGGGAAATCCGCAGATGAGGTTAAAATCTCAGAAATAATGACACCAAACATTGTGACAATTACTCCAGATAGGACCTTGGAGGAAGCTGCAGACGTGATGACAGAAAACAAGATAAAGAAACTGCCAGTTGTTCATGAAGGTAGGCTAGTTGGCATAATAACTGCTACAGACTTGATTGCTTACGAGAAAGACTTGATAAAAAAGATTTCAGTGCTTTTAGCAGCGTCTCCAATGAAGAGCATTGGTGGCTAACCATAAAATTCATTTTCTCCAGATTGATAAAGCCATATGGCAATATCAAGCTCCTCTGGAGGAATTTTCATTTCTTTTGCTAGTTCTAAGAACTTGTTCTCTAGTTCATTGTAACGTTTCTTTGTTAAGCTTCCCTCTTCTTTATATTTTCCAACTTCTTTAAGGAAGTTTTGGATATGAACGTCTATGATTGGCAGTCCTTTGAAGCCTATGTTTCTCATGAAATGAGAAGATTCTTTTTGTCCTAGGCCATTTACATTTTCCATTAGCCATTCTCTAAGTTCCTTTGGACTAGAATTAAGCATAGCTTTTAATTCTGGTAACTTTTCTCTGGCCTCTATTATGCGTTTTGCTTTGACTTCTAGAAATCTTACGTCCTTTAAGTAATTTCTTAATTCCTCTAGGTTGGCAGTAAACAATTTTTCATCAACTTTTAGCCTGTTAATAGCTTCTCTGCAGGCTTTAGCCCTTGATTGTGGAGTGCAAATGCAAAAGCATAGTTCACCAAGCAAGCATTCATCACCCTTATAATTGCAGGTATTTATGAAACTCCTTATTTTATCTTTTTTTTGTTCATAGAATTTTAGTAAATCATCAACTTGATTCATGATAAAGAATGTAGAATTTAAAAAATTTAAAGAATGCTATACATTGGACGGGGTCCTGAGAATGTTGTAGATATGAAATACAATAAGAAAACAGCAGTTATAACTCCGATAACGAAGGCTAAAAGTCCTTCCTTCCAGTTATAAGTTTTAAACAAGTAAATAGCTGGAGCAAATAGTGCTACAACTGGGAGGAAGTATATTATTAAAAATAAAATTATAGCAAGTGGCATGAAATAACTGCCATAATAACTAAAGCTTTGCAATAAGCTAGATACAAATTGAATTAATAATGAAGTTATGATATAAAGGAAGCCAGAACCAGCTCCACCTACTAAAGCTCTCGTCAAAGAGAATGAAGTTTCACCTGTTTTAGCTTTTGGCATTGCAGCTTTAGCTTTGAATGAGCTTTTAATTTTTGAAATGAGTTTGAAATGTTTGAAAATTAATATTACTGTTAGCAATACGATTATTAAGACTATGATTTCGTTCAAATAAAGTAAAAATACATTATCTCCGTAAAGGCCCTTAACAGTGAATGACTCATTAGGATCTAGGTTTTTGGCTGAGAACTGTGATGGCTTACTATAATAAGGTGAGATATATTCTGACATTTTAGAGGTTGAAGCAGCTTGTGATGTTGTTGCGAATGCTCCAAAGTCAGAAGGTCTATATTGTACATCAAATTTTGGTTTTCCCTTTATTTCCATGTTAGATGGGACATAAATATCAGCACCAACGTCCCTTATAATTGCGCTAGAATCTTTTATTGTCTGGAAATTAAATTCTAAACCATTTAAAGTAGATTTAGCAACATCCTGAGTTTGATATATCAGGACAACTGCTGTTTGCTGGTTAGGTCTAATAGGTGTTTTTAGATTCAACTCTATTAAGGTTGAATCGCTTAGTTTATTCAAGTTATATGTTATAAAACTAGATTGTTGCTGAGAATCAGGATAATAACTTCCATAATATGAATAGGTGTATGGGGTTTGTATTGCCTTTAAAACATTTATTTTAGTTCCTGGAATTTCTAAAGTTATAGTGCCTACATTGATGTTTTCTTTTAAACCTTCAAAGGTTAGAATAGCAACAACGAAGGCATCTCCTTCTCCATCCAACTCAACCCCGTATCTATCTGAGGTGTGCCAATAATAGTCTTCTTGAGCATGAACTTGTGAAGACAATATCAATACAATTAATAAAAGCCCAATTAAAAAAACTTGTTTTTTCATAAACTTTAATGGTATAGTCTGATATTTAAAAATATCAAAATTTATTAGATTATTACCTAATGATGTTTATGGAGAATGTAATAGAACTTCAAAACTTAAAGAAAGAATATGATTTGGGTCCAGTTAAATTACAAGTTTTAAAAGGAATTAATCTAAAAATTAAAAAGTCTGAAGTAGTTGCCATAATGGGACCCTCAGGTTCTGGAAAATCAACCATACTTCATATGCTTGGTATCTTAGACAGACCTTCAAAAGGAAAAGTTATCATAGATGGCGCCGATGTGTCTAAACTTGACGATGACGAATTGGCAAAAATAAGAAGGGAAAAAATTGGCTTTATCTTTCAATTTTTTTATCTCATTCCTTCGTTAACGGCATTGAAAAATGTGGAATTACCAATGACATTTTTAGGAGGCAGTGTAAAGGATAAAGAAAAAAAGGCAAAGGAACTTTTAAAAATGGTTGGACTTGAGGGAAGAATGACCCATAGGCCCTCTCAACTTAGTGGCGGAGAGTCACAAAGAGTTGCAATAGCAAGGGCTTTGGCAAATGACCCGCAGATAATATTAGCAGACGAACCGACTGGCAATCTTGATTCAAAATCAGGAAAGGAAATCATGGAGATTTTACAAAAACTTAATAAAGAAAGGAAAGTTACTTTAATAATAGTTACTCATGACTCATCTATAGCTAAACATGCACAAAGAATTATAAGTTTGAAAGATGGTATGATAGTAAAAGGTTATTAAATGAAAAAATTAATTTTGTTTGTAATAATCACAATTTTGTCTTCAACATTGGTGGAGGCAGCTGTAACTTCAATAAATGTAAGTTGGCAACTATCGACCTCTGTTTTAAGACCATCATCTATAGCAACATTGTATGTTACTATTTCAAATCCTGGGGCTGATTTGAATGATGTTGTTGTTAAAGCAACCTCAGGTCCATACTTAACAATTCAAAGTGGTGGTGAAACCGACATTGGAGCTATCTCATCATTACAATCCTCTCAGTCTGCTATATCTTTAAAAGTTGATGATAATGCTCCTTCAACTTCTTCGTATGTTTACTTGGAAATAAACTATTATACATCGACGTCCTCTTATCAAAGAGACATATATATCCCAATACCCATAATAAGGACTCCGGAGTTGCAAATTAAAAATGTGAACTTTAGCGACGATCTTGAGCCTGGCAAAACAATAACATTGTCATTTGATTTAAAAAATGAAGGTTTAGGTACTGCTAAGGACATTATACTTTCCTTAGATCAATCTACAACCTTTATTGTCCCGCAGTCATCAGGAGAATTTTTTATAAATAATCTTGCTTCATCAAACTCCGAAAAATTATCATTTCAATTGACAGTTTCACCAGATGCTTCAATTGGAACTGCTGTTATTCCTATTAGATTATCTTATAGCGATGAGACAAGAAGCAACAACTACACTGATATAAAGGAAATAGGTGCACTGATTACAGGAAAGTATAATTTTATAGTAACAGTCGACTCGCAAGATGTTTTAACCTTTGGAACCTCAGGTTCTATAACAGTTAAAATAGCAAACGCAGGCACTGAGCAAGCAAATTATCTTGCAGTTAAGGTTGTTTCACCAAGTAATTTTGATTTAAGCCCTACTACTGTCTACATAGGCAACTTAAAGTCTGATGATTATGATACTGAGAAACTATTATTGAAGGTCGGTTCAGTTGACCCAGGAGATTATCCTATCAGCCTACAAGTTTCTTATAAGGACTCTTTCGGAAGGTCCTATAATGAGGTATACTCTGTTAATGCAAAAGTTTATTCTAAAGCAGAATACTCTTTGTCTCATCAGGTACAATCGCCTTCTACAATGATTATAGTTATTGTAGTAGTAGTAATAGTTTTTTTCATTGCCTACAAAAAAGGTTATTTAAAAAGACTTTTTGGAAGAAAGTGAGCAGATGCTTCGAGAAATAACATCTATGGCAGTGTATAATCTATCTCATAGAAAGCTAAGAAGCTTTCTAACTCTTCTAGGTATAGTTATAGGAGTTTCAGCTGTTGTTGGTACCATGCTTATCGGAGCTTCAATGGAACAAAGAATAATAGGACAACTGAACAACCTTATGGCAGATATAATTACAATAATTCCTGGTAAGATTTCCTTTTCTCAAGGACCACAAGCTGGTACGTCTGGCAAGGCCATAGAATTAACAGATAAAGATGAAAAAGAAATTTCAAAGGTTATTGGTGTAAAATTAGTAACAGGTATTATTTCTGGTTCTCTGAAAGTTGAAAGCGACAGCGAATCTGGCAAGATTACTGTTATTGGCGTAAAAGACTCGAAAGCATGGCAAGAAATAGAGGCTGGTGTAATAGGAATAGAAGATGGGAGATTCATAACAGATGAAGATAAGTATTCTGTTCTTATAGGAAATAGCGTTGCACACTCTATGTTTTCAAAGAACATTAGTTTGAAAAAAACCATAAAGATAGGCGGTAGTGATTTTAAAGTCGTGGGAATATTAAACAAAGGCGGCGGATTTTTAGCGTCTATAGATAATGGCGTGTTTATTCCAATTAAGCAGGCGAGAGATTTGTTTGGAAATCAATTTGAGAGCAATGAATATAATGAGATTCTAGCTAAAGTAAGCGAAGGCTATGATTCTAGCACAGTTGCGGATGCTATAAATCAAAAACTTTTGCAAATACATCATCAGACAGAAGATACAAAGACATTTAGCGTGCTAAGTTCTAAATTTTTCGAAGAACAAATAACAAGTATACTAAGCATAATAGCTGTTTTTCTCAGCTCATTAGGAGCAATATCTTTGATTGTAGGTGGCATAGGAATCATGAACATAATGTATGTATCAGTGATGGAAAGGACAAGAGAAATAGGAACAATGAAAGCAATTGGAGCAACCAGCAACGTAGTCTTGTTATTGTTTTTATTCGAGTCAGGAATACTTGGTTTGATAGGTGGGATAATAGGTGATTTATCAGGTGTTGCATTGGGATATATAATAACCTATGGATTCAGGGTTGGATTTCAAGATAGTGCTTTTGCACAAAGTGGTATGCAATCTTCAGGGACATTTATTTATTTGTCTCCAGATGTTTTAGCATTAGGGCTGATATTCGGGTTCCTAGTTGGAATTATAGCAGGTTATTTCCCTGCAAGAAAAGCTTCTAGAATGCAACCAGTAGAAGCATTAAGATATGAATAATTAACTAATTAATTAAGATTGGAGTTATTTCTTTAATCTTTCCATAACTTCTTTAAACAAATTAGATGGAATTGACTTGCCAAATTTTGGAGGACAGCCACAATTAAATGTTCCTGCTCTATCATAATTTTCAGATCTTAACCATATGTCTTTCATGGATTCCTTCCATATACTTCCGAATACAGTAGTATCATCGCCCGGGCATCTTAGAACTGTTCCTGTCAAAGTTACGTACATTCCACAAGCAACTTGGTTGCAAGGATGTCCACCGGCATAAGAAGCAATTCCTTCTTCTTCAATTTGTTCTAATGTTTGTAATCCTTTTTTGATGTTAAACTTGTAGATGTTTGCATACAGTTCAACCAATTTTTCGCTTGATGGCGTTATGTTTTTCCAAGCATGTGTTGAAGCACATCTTCCACTTACCATTGTAGGACAAACTATGACATAAAGGTTTCTAGTTCGTCCCCACTTGTAAATTTCAAAAATCTCATTATAGTTATCATTGGTGATAGGATTTGCAGCCAAACATAAATGAGTTGGGTTATGATTATTAAATCCTGCTTCTACTAAGAGTTCCAAGGCGCGATTTCTCTTAACTGTATAGCCTTTTATTCCACCGACCATTTTATCTTGAACTTCCATGTCAAAAGAATTAAAACCAAGGAGGATGCTAGCATTGACTTTTTTGAGTTCTTCAACAAGTTCCTTACCAGTTGAAATCCCATAATTCGAATAACATTTTTTAACCAGGTTATCATCACCTATGACATGACCTTTCGTAAATACCACAGGAATTATATCTAGTTTTTTCAATGCTCTAAGAAATTCTAAAAATCTTTTATCTTCAAATGGTTCTCCAGCTCCTAGGAATTTTACAGATTTCAAGCCAAGCTTCTTTGCTTGTTTAACAACTCCAATTATATCATCATAGTTCATTGACCTGTTTTTACCAAAGTCAACTTTATTGTTTCTTCTAAAGCAGTGGGGACAGTTTAAACTACAGTAATTGCCAAAATCAATATCTAATGTTAAAAGTTTGCCAAAGCTATCTTGCAATTCTTCTTTTGAAAATGCATAACCATTTACATCGTTTACAAGATCCTCTGGGAATTTGTCCTCGTAAACAATTGGAACATTTGGTATGATTTTCATATTGACTACCTATTAATGATAATATATAATGTAAGATATCAAAGTTTTCATATAAAATTTACCGTTTTATAGGAAAATTTATATATTTAGACAAATAACGGTAAAATATGGAGAAAGTTAAGCTAGATCTTATAGACAGAAAATTGCTAGAAGAACTGGATAAAAACTGTAGGGTTCCTAACTCAAAGATAGGTAAAAAAATAAGAAAATCCAGAGAAACTGTAAAATACAGGATACAGCAACTGCAGGAGGAGGGTGTTATCGAAGGTTTCATCACATCCGTTAATCCCAACAAGTTAGGTTTCTACATGTTCAAGGTCTACCTGCAGTTAGAAAACATTCCTGAAGAGAGAGAAAGATTCTATGCTTATCTGAAGAATCAAAAAAACATCTATTGGATAGGTATCTCAGATGGTGTTTTTGATTGTGTGTTTGCCATTCTTTCAAAAAGTATTATAGATTATTACGAGCAGATAAATAAAATTCTTTCAGAATTCAAAAAACTAATCATAAGAAAAGTCTTAGGCGTTATGGTGGACACCCGGCAGTTCAACAAAAGATTCTTGACCAACGACAAGGATGGCAAGTTTGTTATTTTTGGTGGAGAAGTCATAAATAATGAGATTGATGAAATAGATTATCAAATTTTGAATATTTTGGCAAATGATGCAAGAATACCTATAGCAGAGCTTGCAAAAAAGGTTAATTCTACTATTGAGATAGTGAGGGGCAAGATAAAGAAAATGGAGGAGAAGGGAATAATTATAGGATACAGAATTGCTGTTAACTTGAACAAATTGGGTCTAGAGTTTTACAAAGCAATTATTTACTTCAAATCTTTGTCCTCGGAAGAGGAGAGGGAACTGTTCGAATGGATGAGAACAAATCCCTACTCTCTATACTACATTAGAAGTCTTGCCCCATGGGAAGCAGAACTTGAATTTGCAGTTGAAAATTATCAGCACTTCAACCAGATAATGAATGACCTGAGAAAAAGATTTCCAAACGTCATCAGAAACCATGAGCACCTGATTATGATATATGAAACATGGCTTCCGGCTTTCAAAGAGGTACTAAAGTCTAAATGATAACAGTTTAACATCAGAGTTCTAGTATGATTATCCTCTAACTTCCATGAGCATTTTCCTTTCCATTATTATCCAATAAGCAACTTCCTTTCCTTGTGCTATTTTATCCTTTAATTCTTCTGGTATCGGCAAGTCAAAAGTCTCATACGTTGTCATGTCCATTATTTGGGCGCTATTTCCTATTATGGCAACAACCTGTCCAATCTTCTTTTCTATTATTGGCACTTCCATTTCAGCGTCAGCAGGCTTTACCACAGACCTTCTTTTGTTGTCAAACAAACCTATTGCCTCTAACCTTGCCTTTGCTCCTCCATGTTTTCCAGAAACAGAACAAGTGACGTCCAGAACCTTGCAAGGTTCCTCATCAATTATGCAGTATCTTCCAGGTTGAAGGTTTTTAATTGAAGATCTACCAGTTGCCATGAAAAAATAAGGGCGAGACTAAAATATAAACCTAATGCTTTGGTGAAACCGTTATAAATTAACAAAATTATAATAAAAGCATGAAGACAAAGGATAATGCTCAATTCCACATAGTCGCTGTTAAGGCATGGATAGAGAAAAACGGCAAATTTCTTCTGGCTAAGAGAAGTCCTAGCGAAGTTCATGAACCGAATTCATGGTCTCTGCCTGGTGGCAAGGTCGAAAATGAGATAGAAGCTGACATTTTGCAAAAGACCCTTGAGAAGGAAGTAAAGGAAGAGGTTGGAGTTGATATTACAGACAAGATTGATTTGGTATACAACAATTCTTTCCAAAGAGTTGATGGAGCTCACGTAGTGATGATGACTTTTTTATGTCACTACAAATCTGGGGAAGCTAAATCTTTAGAAGACACTGCTGAAATAGCGTGGTTTACACTTGAAGAACTGAAGAAATTTAATGAAGCTAAAGATTTCCTTAAGATTGAGATTAATAGGCTTGATGAATACCTGAAAAGCATTAAATAATTTCAAGTCAGGACTTTCCAGCTATAAGCCTTATATCTTCCCTAAGAATGGTCTTTCTCTTGGCATGTCTGGCTGCTTGGGCAGCTTCTAAGGCCAAATCCTGTCCCAGCTCTTCTATTGTTTTGTCCAATTCCCTGATAGCGTCGGCAGATATCCTCTCTATGCCTGCTTTTCTGGCTACTCTTTCTATGGCAGCTAGCGGTAACATATTTATCTATAGTATATATACAACAATTAAGTTAAATTATTTAGCTGTTATTTAAGTTTGAATGAAAACAAATGGGAAGGGTTAATACAGAAAAAGTATAAATTAGTTTATCTTAAACTAACTTTCCAAACTTCTCTATCTGAAAATCCAGAGCAGGAACAACTTCTTCAAATTCCTTTTTGATACCAATTGATGCTTCTACCTTGCTTCTCTCAAAACTCATATCTCCTATCTTTTTAACAAGACTTACTGGGAGCTTTGGACTTTTTCCTTTTTTGTCATGCTTGTTTATGTATAAGGAGAATCCCTTGTTGCCTAAGTTGTCTACTCTCAAATAATTGAATGGAAGATTGTCAGCACCAGTCAAATAGTCAAGATCTTCTCCTATCAATTCTTTCATCAATTTCTGGGCATTCAAAGCTCTCCTTATCCTTTCTTCAACATAAGGAGTGTCCGCATCATAAAGATCTATTTTTGTGGTTACATTTGGGTGTGGTGGTCCGGCATTCAAGTCAGCAGTATAAAACCTTAAAGAACTCATACTTCCGCTAGGTGCTTGTTCGTTTTCTGACTTTTTGCTAAACTGTCTGGCTAATGTAGCTCGATAGAAAACTCCTTTCTGACAGCCATCTTTTTGTACACCTTTGCCTAATCCCGGATAAAGAAATCTATAATCAATTTTTTCAGAACCTGTAAGACCTTTAAAGCATTCTTCAGTAAATTTGACTACGTCTGCCGAAGGCATGATAAAATTTATATTATTAAATATTTAAGTGTTTTTACCCCGAAAATTAACACCCAAATTTCAACAACATTATCATAAGCGTTCAAATGCCGAAACGGTCTTTTCTATGATTAAAAGGAAGTTCGGAGACTCTGTAAGAAGCAAGACACTAACAGCGCAGGTTAACGAGATATTATGTAAGATATTGGCTCATAATCTATGTGTAGTAATACAAGAAGCACATGAATTAGATATACAAATGTAATTTTAATTG
>CAZYZB010000014.1:1764-21502 GCA_964651405.1 uncultured archaeon | reverse complement strand
ATATAACAAAAACTTTAAATAGCTTGCATTTAATAAAGATAAAAGGTGATTAGATGGCTCAAAAACCACACTTAAACTTAGTAACAATAGGTCATGTTGACCATGGAAAATCAACTCTAGTCGGTAGAATACTTTATGATACAGGAGCAATAAAAGAAGAAGACATGAGAAAATTAAAAGAATTAGCTACAGAATTAAAGAAAGAAACATTTGAATTTGCTTTTGTCATGGATAAATTAAAAGAAGAAAGAGAAAGAGGAGTTACAATTGATGTAATGCATCAAAGATTTGATACTCCAAAATATTATTTCACAATCATAGATGCCCCAGGACACAGAGACTTTGTTAAGAACATGATAACAGGTGCTTCTCAAGCAGATGCAGCTTTGTTAGTTTGCTCTGCCAAGGAAGGAATACAAGAACAGACAAAAGAGCACGTATTCTTGATTAAAGTCTTAGGTGTAGGTCAAATTATAGTTGCTATTAACAAGATGGATTCTGTTAATTATGACCAAGCAAAGTTTAATTCCACGAAAACAGATGTGGAGAAACTTTTAAAGTCAGTTGGTTATGATACTTCCAAAATATTATTTGTTCCAACTTCCGGTTATATGGGAGACAATGTTGCAAAGAAATCTGCTAAAACGGCTTGGTACAACGGACCAACGTTAGTTGAAGCATTTGATACTTTACATGTTCCAGCACAGCCAGTTGACAAGCCTTTAAGACTACCAGTCCAAGACGTCTACACGATTACGGGAATAGGAACTGTTCCAGTAGGAAGAGTAGAAACAGGAATAATGAAAACAGGAGATATGGTAGTGTTTGAACCAGCTGGAGTGAAGGGAGAAGTTAAGTCAATAGAAATGCATCACGAGCAAATACCAGAAGCAAAACCAGGAGACAATGTTGGATTCTCTGTAAGAGGCGTAAACAAGACTGACATAAAGAGAGGAGATGTTGTAGGAACTGTTAGCAATCCTCCATCTGTTGTAAAAGAATTTACAGCACAAATAATAGTCTTGCATCATCCGAACGTAATAACGAAGGGTTACACGCCTGTGTTCCACGTTCACACTTCACAGACTGCATGCAAAGTAACTGAGATTGTAAGAAAGATTGATCCCAAGTCAGGAGCAACCTTGCAAGAACATCCAGATTTTATAAAGACTGGAGACGCTGCAATAGTCAAATGCGTTCCGAGCAAGCCGTTTGTTCTTGAGACGAGTAAAGACTTTCCAGAGTTAGCAAGATTTGCAGTCAGAGATATGGGTCAGACGATTGCTGCAGGTGTCTGCTTAGAAATCGTGAAAGCAAAATAATTTTAAATTTTTTATTTTAGCTCTCTTTCTTTTATTTTAATTAATTCTAAGAACGTTATGCTGTATTTATTTAAAAAATACCTATTAGTACAAGCAAATTTATTTTCTTACTTTCTCTTTGATTTTTGTTTACAAAATAAACCTAACATAAAGAATACTATCGCAAAAATCACACAAAACAAAATTAAATTATATGGAATAGGAGCAGAAAAATACCACAGAAAGAGAACAAAAATTACAAAAGAAGCTGATAAAAATGAAAAAATCCATGTTAAGACATTTAATTTATTCATACTTACAATATAGAAAATCTATCTAAAATATATATGCTTATTGTATAAGTTAATTATTTAAAAAATTTGAACTTTTAGTAAAGGTAATTTAAGTAAGTTTAAATCTTTTACTTTTATTATATTTTATATGAGTCTAGCAGTTTTGAAGTACATAGCTTCTAAAGGCGGTAAAGTAGATGTGGACGAAATAGAATCATCAAAGTCTGAATTGGATGATGATAATCATTTTTATATGTGCCACAATGTTCCAGATTCGCTAGAAGACTTGTATAGAGCTGGTTTGATAAAAGGAACTGGAGCTGTTCCAGCACTTCTAGGAGGTAAAGTTGAATTAACAGAGGAAGGTAAAAAAGTTTCTGAGATATTATTAGAAAAACAAAAATGCATGGAAGGAAGTCAATAAAATTTTCTCCACACAGCTTAATCTATAATACTATAATTAGTTTTACTAAAAGTTCATGTTTATTTAAATACTTTGATAAATAGAAATAGAATATAAAAACGTGATAAAAATGCAGAAAGCAAGGATAAAATTAATGAGTCCTGATCCAGCAAAGTTGGATGCAGTTTGCACTGAACTGAAAATGATAACTGAGAAGTTCGGTGTAGCTATGCATGGGCCAATCCCTTTGCCAACAAAAAAACTTAGGGTTGTCACAATGAAAACGCCTTGCGGCGATGGTACTGGACACGGTAACGCAACATGGGACAGATGGGAAATGAGAATCCACAAGCGTGTAGTAGATATTTCTGCGGATGAAAGGACATTAAGACAAATTATGCGTGTTACAATACCTGATGGAGTTTCTATAAGCATTACTTTACGTGACTAACGGAATTTTAAAAGACTGGTTTTATATTTGCCGTACCATTTTATGAACAAGCCAAAGACTAATGCTAGAAACAGAGTGAGAAGTATTAAGAATAAAACATACAATGACTGGACAAATTTAATTCCAATTCCTGTTGGTATTAAAGCTGTTAAGAAGGCAATTGAAAATATAGCTAGTATAAAGCAGATGTTTAATATGAATTTCATGAACTGAGTGTCGATTTCATATTGCGAAGGCATAAAATTAATTAACTTTTAAGATATAAAAATTCTTATAATTAACTATTAACAAGGCATGCCGAGAAGCTTTATGCCGAGATAAGAAATCTCGAACGCATAATCTGGTAGTGCGCTAGATTTTTTATAAAGGCGAACCTGGAAAGCTAGTGGTCGAAAGGCCTTAAGGGTTCAAAACAACGCCTGTTAATTTATAGGTGTTGTGAAACTCCCTTTCTCGGCGCCTCTTATTTATTATGCAAATTAAACTTCTGTTTTTATCTGAATGTAAGAAATCTACATTTTCTTTAAATAACTTAACAAACATAATTCTCACATGCTTGAGAAAATAATGCTGGTCATAATAGCTAACTTGTCCCCAATTTCAGAACAGATAGGTGGAATAAGTTTAGGACTTTCATTGGGTTTAGACCCGATAACAGTATTATTGATATCTTTAACAATTAACTGCCTTTTATTCTTCCCAATATATTTTGGATTAAAATTACTGTACAATAAATTTTTCAGTAAGATAAAACTATTTGAAAAGTATCTTGAGAGGACAAGAAAGAAAGGCAAACCTTATATTGACAAGTATGGTGAGCTTGGTTTGACAGTGTTTGTGGCTCTGCCTTCTCCATTTACAGGAACCTACACAGCTTCAATTTTAGCATGGTTTATGAATTTAGATTGGAAGAAATCTTTTCTCGCAGTAGCAGTTGGCTCTTTCATCGGTGCACTAGTTATTTTCTTCGGTTATTTCGGTATTTTAAACTTTTTGAAGATAATTTTTAGTGTTTGATACGTAATTCGTTAAAAATTCTATCAAGTATTCATAAAACAGTTAAATTTATATGTCTATTCTTTCATCTATTTCTTAGTTTTAAACTATTGTTTTCGAGTGAGTGAATGCAGTATAGCGAAAAAGAGGAAATTTCTCATTTTGAGGGAAATGCCCTGAGAAATTTTAAAAAACTTTTTAATTCAGGCATTGCACAAAGAATTATTGTTTGCTATAGACGTTGTAAGGATAAACCTGTTGAAGTATCAATTCCAGATGGAAATCCAGAAGATGCCGTTGTATTAATAGAAAGTGTGGCTGCGCAAGAATGGAGAAAGAGAGTTTTTGAAGGAAACAAAACGCCAAAAGGCTATACAAGATCGCCTAAACTAGGAGCAAAAAATCTGGCTTTTTCTAAAGGAGTTAATCCAAATGAACCGACAAATTACATTTCTCGTGTTGGAAGTAATGTAACTGTTATGCCTACAGCAGCAGAGTTAATTGTTAATTATGCTCAAGAAAATTTAGAACAGTTACAGCTACCAGAACTTGATGATTTATTCTAATAAGGTGAAAAAATGGAAACACAACAGACACAACAAAATATTTTTCAAACATACGAATTATGCTGTTTTAATCATAGACGCGTGAAAGTTCCTATTTTTGGAAACTTCCCACAGAACGGAAGAATCGATCTTTGTGATAGTTATGAAATTTTTGTTTCTAAAAATTATTATGATACATTAAGAGGGCTTTTAGGTAATAGAAAACAACAAGATATTTTAAATTCAGACAGAAAAATTGGAGAGAGAAATGGCTTTAATATTTATAAGGTAACTGGTGCTGAGTATGTGACTTTAGCAAGTCTTGAAGAAGTGCCTAATAAAGACGCAAGGGCTGATTCAAAGCCATCAACTATTCTAATAGAGGAATATAGATCTAGAATACCTGAAGGAATGAAAAACTTTTGGAGAATTCTTGGAAGAAATAGAAAAACCCATAAACTTGTACCTAGAGGTTATCAGACACCCGGGTTTGGAAAACTTTAAATACATTCTAGTTCTATTAGTTTTTGGAAAGTTTTCGTAGTAATCGTGTTCTGAGAAGATTTAAATATATTAAAAAAAGAAGTGATTTTATGCCGTATGCAAAAAGACCAACAAGAGGCAGTAAGGCCTTTTATCCAAAAAAGAGAGCTAGACGCATCTATCCAAGAATAAAAACTTGGTTTAAGACAAAAGAAGCCAAACCTTTGGGATTTGTCGGCTACAAGGTTGGAATGTCTCATGTCATGATAACGGATACAAATCCAAACTCAAAGACAAAAGGACAACAAATTTCAAGGCCTGTCACAGTCCTTGAATGTCCTTCTGTTTCTGTTTTTGGCTTCAGATGTTATACAAAAAATCTAACTTCTTCTGATGTTTTTTCCGAAAATCTTAATAAAAATCTTTCAAGAAAAATAAAAATTTCTAAAAAACCTAAAAAATTGGAAGAGCAATTAAGCAAAATACCAAAAGAAATTTCTAAAGTAAATTTACTTTGTCATACTAATCCTTCATTCAAGAAAAAACCAGAAGTTTTTGAAATCGCATTAGGAGGAAATCTTGAGGATCAGTTAAAATATGCAAAAGAAATTTTAGGAAAGGAAATTAAAATTTCTAATATCTTTAAAGACGGAGACTTGATAGATGTAATAGCTGTTTCAAAAGGGCAAGGCTTTCAAGGTCCGGTTAAAAGATTTGGAGTAACGATTCATGGAAGAAAAGCCCAACAAATGGAAAGACATGTTGGTTCACTGGGACAAAACGAACCAGGAAAAGTTAGATGGAACGTGCCACAAGCTGGTCAACTAGGTTTTCAAACTAGAACCGAGTTTAACAAAAGGATTATTAAAATAATGGATGGCTTTAAAGTAAAAGGCGGATTCGTGAACTATGGTGATGTTTCAGGAGATTGTGCTTTAATTGAAGGAAGTGTTCCAGGACATAAAAAAAGATTGATAAGATTAAGGTTTGCCATCAGACCTAAGAAATCATATCCTGTTGATGTGAAATATGTTTCAATGGAGAGCAAACAAGGCGCATAAAAATGAAAACTAATATTTTTGATAATCAAGGCAATGTTAAGGGCGAGATAGATTTACCGAAAGTTTTTTCTATCTCATATAGACCAGACTTGATAAAAAGAGCTGTGCTAGCAATACATAGTCACAACAGACAACCTAGTGGAGTTGACCCACTGGCAGGCAAAAGATCTTCAGCTCATTATCATGGTGTAAGACATTACAGATACTCGATGATGAATAAAGAGATGGCTAGAATGCATAGGATTCATCAAGGTCCACCAGGATTAAACTTAACAGCAAGAATTGTCCCTCAGGCCAGAAAGGGTAGAGAAGCTCATCCACCAAAGATTGAAAAAGATTTTTGGCAAAAGATAAATGACAAAGAAAGGATTTTAGCAATCAAGTCTGCGATAGCAGCAACAGCATTGAAAGATATAGTAGCTAAAAGAGGTCATATGACCAATAATATTACTTTGCCTGTAGTTGTTGATGATTCTTTACAAGAAATAAAGAAAACAAAGCAGTTAAAACAATTCTTGGAAAAAATAGGTTTAGAAGAAGAATTAAAAAGGTCAAGTAAGAAAAAAGTTAGGGCAGGTAAAGGAAAAATGAGAGGAAGACGTTATAAAAAAAGAAAAGGTCCTCTGATTGTCATAGCAGAAAACAAAGGTTTAATTAATGCAGCAAGAAGCATACCGGGATTGGACTGCTGCTTGGTTAATAAATTAAATGCAGAGCTGCTTGCTCCAGGAACAAATGCTGGAAGACTTACTATCTATACTGAAAGTGCAATAAGAAAACTTGGTGAAATTTATGGCTGAAAAGAAAAAGGAAGAAAGAGCACCTATAGTTGACCCTTGGTCTATTATACTTTATCCTTTGTTAACAGAAAAATCACTTGGAAAGATTGAAACTGAGAATAAAATTATTTTTATTGTTAGCAGAAATGCAAACAAAAAACAAATAAAATGGGCGACTGAAAGGGCTTTTAACGTTAAAGTCGTTAAAGTCGCTACACTGATTGACAGAAAAGGAAGAAAAAAGGCTTGGATACAACTCTCAAAGGAATATCCTGCGACCGAGATTGCAACAAGATTAGGAATGATGTGATTACATGGGCAAAAGAATAATTTCAAGAGCGAGAGGTCATGGAGGACCAAGATATCGTTCACCAGGGCACAGATTTGTAAGTACCGTAAGCTATAATTTTGGCAAAGCAGAGGTTGTTGACATTGTTCATGATCCTGCTAGAGACGCACCTTTGGCTAAAGTAAAGTATGATGACAAAGAAAAATATATAGTGGCTGCTGAAGGTATGAAGGTTGGAGATATTATTGATAAGGAAGGTGAGGCAAGAATAGGAAACGTCTTGCCATTAAATAAAATTCCAAAAGGATTCTCCATATTTGCAATTGAAAATTATCCAGGCTCTGGTCCCAAGCTATGTTGCACAGCAGGAACAAGGGCAACGATAATATCGCACGATCCAGACAAAGTCATAATTCAGATGCCTTCAAAAGAATTTAAAGTATTTAATCCCAACTGCCTAGCAACTATAGGTGTATCAGCAGGTGGAGGAAGAGGAGACAAACCTTATGTGAAGGCTGGTCAATTATATTATCTCAAGCAAGCTAGAAACAAACTTTGGCCAAGATCATCAGCAGTTAAGATGAATCCTGTTGACCATCCGTTCGGAGGTCATACAAAACCAGGAACACCTAAGACAATTTCTAGGTTGATGCCTCCAGGCGCAAAGGTAGGTAGCATATCTGCAAGAAGGAGTGGAAAGAAAAAGAAGTGATGATGTATGGTAAAAATATTTACATTCAAAGGAAAAACAATTGAAGAATTGCAAAAAATGAGTTTGGAAGATTTTTCAAAGCTAATACCATCAAGACAAAGAAGAGCCTTGTTAAGAGGATTTAGTAAAGAAGAAAAGAAGTTCTTGGAAAGACTTAGAAAATCCAACAAGCCAGTTAGAACTCATTTAAGGGAAACAGTAATTATACCTGAAATGGTTTTCAAAAAAGTTTTAGTTCATAATGGAAACAATTGGATTGGTGTTGATATAAAACCTGAGATGGTTGGACACCGCATAGGAGAGTTCGCACTTACTAGAAAGAAAGTGATGCATTCAGCACCAGGTGTCGGAGCAACTAAAGCATCAAAGTTCCTACCGCTTAAATAATGATTTTTATGAAATATGCGATTACATCAAAAGGGAAAGCATGTGCATCAGGCACATTTTCAATATCATTGAAAAATGCTGTAAAGGTTTGTAAAGCGTTAAATAGAAAAAAGTTTGCTGATGCAAAAAAGATTTTGGACAGTTTGACTAATAAAAAAATAAGTTTAAGAGGAAAGTACTTTACAAAAACTGCAGAGAACATTTCAAAACTGTTAATACAATTAGAAAGCAATGCAAAAAATAAAAAATTAGATTCAGACTCAATGTTTCTTTTTATTTCAGCTCACCAAGGTCCTACCATGCATAGGGCAAGAAGAAAATGGAGAAAGTTTGGTTCAAAATTAAAAATATGTCATATTCAAGCAGTATTAAGTGATAAAAATGGCTTTGGAAAGAAAGTTCATTAAAGAAGGAATAAGGAATAAATATGTAGGAGAGTTTTTAGCAAGTGAATTCTCTAGAGCTGGATATAGCCATTGTGAAATCCAGAGAACGCCCTTAAGCATAAGGATAACTGTTTTTGCTCACAAACCAGGTCTAATAATAGGAAAAGGAGGAAGGAACATAGAGAATATGACTCAAACTTTGAAGGAGAAGTTTGGCTTTGAGAATCCACAATTAGACGTTCAAGAAGTTGCTAATCCTGATTTAGATCCTAATATTGTTTCAAAATGGATAGCATCTGCAATTGAAAGAGGAGTACACTACAAAAGAGTTGCAAACCTTGCTATTGAAAAAATCATGGCTGCAGGTGCTGCAGGCGTTGCTATAAGAATAGGAGGAAAGCTTGGTTCTGACATATCCAGAGTAGAAAAGTTTTCTTCCGGTTATCTCAAATATTCTGGCGACGATGCAGAGACCTTGGTTAAGAAAGCCTATGCTCAAGCAATTGTAAAACTTGGAATAATCGGAATACAAGTAAGAATACTTTCCGAAAAGCCGAGAGAATTAGAAATTTTTAGTGAGGCTGAGAAAAAACAAGAGAGTGGTGAGAAAGTTGTCGTTACTGAAGAAAAAACAACTGAAACAAATGACGCATCCTGATTTAATTAATCGATTAAATGAGTTAAGACTTGAATTATCAAAAGAGAGAGCTCAGATTGCTGTAGGCGGTAGTCCCAGCAATCCTGGAAGAGTCAAGGAAATTAGAAAAACTATAGCAAGAATTTTAACAGAATTAAACAAATTAGAAAAGACTAATCATAAAGCAAAAATAAAAGGAGGTAAGATATAAGTTGGTCGAGACTTGTAAGACTTGTGGATTGCCTGTTGAACTTTGTGTTTGTGGAACAATAGCAAAAGAAGAAGCAAAAATAAAGGTTTACACAGTAAAGAGGTCTTTTGGGAAGTTGGTGACAATAGTAGAGGGCATTGATGAAAAAGCAAATCCAAAAGAACTTTCAAAGAAACTTAAAACAAAGCTTGCCTGTGGAGGAACGTACAAGGAAGGTAGGATAGAACTTAGAGGAAACCACAAAAATAAGTTAAAAGTCATTTTAAACGGAATGGGCTTTCCAGAAGACAAGATTGAAGTTGAATAAGATGATAACGGCAAAGAACTTAATAAGACACGAACTTATAGGCCTGTCAGTTAAAGTTGTCGAGAGCACAAATAAATTCCAGGTTGGAATAAAAGGTACAGTAGTTGACGAAACAAAAAGTACCATAACAATAGAAACTCACAACGGACTGAAAAAAGTTCAGAAAAAAGGTTCAAAGTTCATATTTGAAATTCCTGACGGAAAAAAAGTTAAAGTTAACGGAGATAAAATCGCTGTAAGACCAGAGGAAAGAGTAAAATTAAAGGTGAAAAAATGGTAAAACAAAAGACAAAAAACATTGGCTTAGAAGTAAAACCTCCAGAAGGTAAATGTAAAGATTCCAAGTGCCCGTTTCACGGTTCACTTAGGTTAAGAGGAAGAATTTTTATTGGCGAGGTTGTTAGCGATAAAGCTGAAAAGACAGTTGTTGTTAGATGGAATTATACTCATTTTATTTCAAAATACGAGGTATATGAAAGAAGACATACAAAAGTTGCTGCTTATAACCCAGAGTGTATTAATGCAAAAATTGGAGACACTGTAAAGATTTCAGAGTGTCGTCCACTTAGCAAGACAAAAACATTTGTTGTAATTGAAAAGGTGACTACGAAATGAAACCAGTATCAGCTAAAATAACAAAAACATTGCAAGCAGGAAGTTATCTTAATTGTGCAGATAATACAGGAGCAACTTTGTTGCAAGTGATTGCAGTAAAGGGCTACAAAGGAGTGAAAAGCAGATCTCCAAGATGCGGCGTTGGAGACTGGATTATATGTGCTGTAAAAGTTGGAGATGCAAAAATAATGCATGAAGTTGTCCAAGCTATCATCATAAGACAAAAGAAAGAGTACAGAAGAACAAGTGGTATGAGAATTAAGTTTGAGGATAATGCTGCTGTTTTAATCAACGAAAAAGGTGAGCCAAGAGGAACCAAAATTAAAGGTCCAATAGCAAAGGAAGTTGTTGAAAGATTTTCCGTGATTGGTAAGATTGCTACAACGGTGGTATAATGAAATCAAAAAAACCAAGTAAACAAAGAAAGGCACTTTATCAGGCACCTCTACATAAAAGACATAAACTTTTGTCTGCTCATTTATCAAGAGAATTAAGAAATCAATTTAAGAAAAGATCTTTGCCTGTCAGAAAAGGAGATGAAGTAAGGGTTATGAGAGGGAAATTTAAGGGAACTATAGGAAAGATATCTGAAGTTGACTTGAAAAGGTTAAAGGTTTACATAGATAATGTTAAAAGGAAAAAAGTTTCGGGTGAGGAATTTCATGTTCCTATTAATGCTTCAAAATTGATGATAACAAATCCAAACATGGATGATCCAAGAAGAAAAGAGATAATAGAAAGAGGTAAAAAATGACTATAATAAAAAGGATTGCTGCTCCTAAGTGGTGGCCGATAGAAAAGAAAACCAAGAAGTTTGTAATCAAACCTAGAGGCCCATATCTAAAAGACCTTTCACTACCGTTATTAGTTTTAATTAGAGACGTTCTAAAAATAGCAGAAAACGAAAGAGAAGCTTCAAAAATTATTAAAAAGGGAGAAATTTTGATTGACGGCAGGAAAAGAAAGGATCCAAAATTTGGAGTAGGTTTGTTTAATACTATAGAGATTCCTTCAATGAAAAAGGCTTACAGAGCGGTTCCTAAGAAGGGGTTAATCTTCATAGAAATACCTGAAAAGGAAGCAAAATTGAAAATATGTAAGATTATAAATAAAAAATCCTTAAAAGGGAAAAAGAACCAGATAAACTTGAACGACGGTAGGAATATTTTAACAAATGAGAATTATTCTACTCAAGACTCTTTGCTCATAGAGGTTCCTGAACAAAAAATAATAGATCATATCAAGTTCGCTGAGAATTCGACTTGTGTGATTTTCAAGGGTAAGAATGCTGGTAAGATTGGCAAAATAAAAACTATTGAAAAAGACAGGGTTTTGATAGGCGACGAGAAGACAATTGAAGTTCCAAAAAACTTTGTTATAATGGTTGGTAGGGAAGGACCATTGATAAAACTAGAGTGATTGTATGAATCCGATGCAAAATATACGAATTGAAAAAATAACTTTGAATATAGGTTGTGGAGAGTCTGGAGAAAAGCTAGATAAAGCAAAGAAATTGCTAGAGATATTGACTGCAAAAAAAGTTGTTATAACCTCGACTCATAAGAGAACTACTTTTGGGGCAGCAAAAGGAAGACCTATTGGATGCAAAGTTACCTTGAGAGGAAAGAATGCTGAAGAATTTTTCAAAAAAGCCTTGGATGCTGTTGACTTTAAACTATCAAAAAGTGTTTTTGATAAACAAGGTAGTTTTTCATTTGGCATTAAGGAACACATAAGCATTCCAGGAGTAAGATATGATCCTGACATTGGAATTTTCGGAATGGACGTTTGTGTTTCGTTAGAGAGACCAGGATTTAGAGTTAAAAGAAAGAAAATTCCAAAAAAGATTGGAAAAAAACATTTAATAAAGCCTGAAGAGGCAATGGATTGGGTTGTTAAAAACTATAAGGTAGAGGTATTATGAAGCCGATAAAAAAAGAAAGAAAATTTGGAAAAGGATCTAGAAGATGTAGACGTTGCGGTAGCTACAAAGGCTTAGTTAGAAAATATGGTCTGATGTACTGCAGAAGGTGTATAAGGGAAGTAGCAAAAGAATTAGGCTTTAAAAAATATATGTGATTTTATGAGGCATGACTTAGTATCAGACGTATTATCGTCAATAAAGAATGGAGACATGTACGGTAAAAAAGAGATATTTACTCCTGCATCTAATCTAGTGAAAAACATTTTGTTAATGCTTCAAAAAAATAACTACATAGGAGACTTTGAGTACATTGATGATAGAAAGGGAGGGAAATTTAGAATACAATTACTAGGAAAAGTGAATAACTGCAATGCAATTCGTCCTAGATTCCCTATTAGGATTGATGATTATGAAAAATATGAGAAGAGGTTCCTTCCTGCAAGTGATATGGGGTTCATCATAGTTTCCACATCAAAAGGTTTGATGACTCATGATAAGGCCAAAGAAAAAAAATTAGGTGGAGTTTTAATCGGCTTTGTTTATTAGTGATTTTATGGAAAGAATAATCGAAATTCCAAACGGCATTGAAGTTGAGATTAATAATTTTAAAATTAAAATCAAGGGACCGAAAGGATCCTTAGAGAAGGATTTCTTTTGCCCTATTTTTAAAAAAGAAATCTTATTAAAAAAAGAAAATAACAAGATTTTTTTGTCTACAGAATCAAAAAAGAGAAAAATCAAGGCAATGATAGGCACTATGGAATCTCATATAAATAACATGTTTTTGGGAGTAAGAGAAGGATACATAGCAAAATTAAAGGTAGTCTACATGCACTTTCCATTTACTGTAAAAGTAAGCGGGAATGAAGTTTCAATAAGCAATTTCTTAGGTGAAAAGACACCAAGGAAGGTAAGGATTGGTGGAAATTGCAAGGTTGAAATCCAGAACGATGAGGTAATTGTGACAGGAATCAGCAAGGATGAAGTTGGACAAACTGCTGCTCAAATCGAGCGCGCAACAAGAATAAAACAAAGAGATAGAAGAGTTTTCCAAGACGGTCTGTTCATAACTAAGAAACCGTGATTTTATGAATTATGAAACAAAACAAATAACATATTTTTTAAATCCAGGAAAGGAAAATACAGATAAAACTATAGAATTAGCTTTAGAATTTGCTAAAAAGAACAATATCAAAAAAATTGTAGTTGCAACTTATACAGGAGAAACTGCTCTAAAGATTTCTGAAAAAGCTCCAGAAGACATAAAGATAGTTGCTGTAACATTGCATGCTGGAACTTCATCTACAGAAAGAAAAAATATTTGGGAAAGAAACCTTGAAAAATTGAAGGCGAAAGGGATAGAATGTTATAGAGGCACCCAAGCTTTAAGTGGATTAGAAAGAGGAATGGGCATTAGATATGGCGGTGTCTTCCCTCTAATGATATTTTGCGATGCATTAAAACTGTTTTCAGAAGGAACAAAGGTTGCAGTTGAAGTGACATTAATGGCAACAGATGCAGGATTACTATCTCCAGATGAAGATGTTATTGCTATTGCTGGAACAAGCGGCGGATGTGATACGGCTATTGTAATGAGACCTAATTATACTACTAATTTTTTCAAGCTTGGTATAAAGGAAATAATATGTAAGCCTAAACAAGTTGGAATAATTGGTGGACCTAGGTAATAATTATGGATAATTTAAAATTAAGATTAAAAATCAAAAGAAAGAAACCAGTTTTCATAAGGAGTAGAGGGAAGATACTCAGAAGGGTGGGAATGAAATGGAGAGCCCCTAAAGGCATTCATTCGAAACTAAGAATGCACAAGAGGGAGGCTGGAAATCTTCCTAGACCTGGTTACGGTTCTCCAAGAGCTGTTAAAGGATTGCATCCATCTGGGTTCGAAGAATTCCTTGTTTATAATTTAAAAGACCTTGAAAAAATAAACCCAGAAAAGCAAGCTTGCAGGATATCAGCTACTGTAGGAAAGAAAAAAAGATTAGAGATGATGAAAAAGGCAGATGAATTAAAGATTAAAGTTTTAAACCCATTAAGGATCGAAAAGTGAGATTATGTATTTGATTGGGAGAGGTCGTTGCCCATCATGTGGTATAAAAGGTAAGGTTTGGAAAAGAAAGCCAAATATCTTTAGATGTCCGACTTGCAATGCTTTTTTCAATGAATTTGGCCTCATTTTAGAGTTTCATGGTGGTAAAGAGGGTGAATTTACATGAGCTTACAAAAGAAAATTGCAGCAAAGATTTTAAAATGTGGAGAAAATAGGATTTGGATAGACCCAACTAACACAAAAGTTAACCAAGCTATAACAAGAAGAGATGTTAGAAGATTCATAAAAGAAGGTTTTATTAAAAAGATTCCTGAGAAGAAAGCCATAAAGCATGAAGAGAAAAGACAGCAAAAAATGGGAAGTAGAAAAGGATCTAAAGGAGCAAGGAGAGGTAAGAAAACTAGATGGCTTAAAATTGTAAGATCACAGAGAAAACTTTTGAAGGAACTAGAAAACAAAGGTCAATTAAAACCGCATGTTTACAGAACAGTTTACAAACTTATCAAAGGTAATTTTTTCAGAAGCAGGTCTCATTTAATGTCATACTTAAAAGAAAAAGATTTGGTTAAGGCTGATAAAAAATGAAAATGAAAAGAATCGTTAGTTTTAAGAGAAGAAGAGAAGAGAAAACAAACTATAAGAAAAGACTAGCTCTGTTAAAGTCTGAGAAGACTAGGCTTGTTATTAGAAAAAGTCTCAGTAACATTTCTATTCAATTCATTAACTTTAAGCCGACTGGTGATGAGGCATTGGTTTCAGCTGTTTCAACTGAATTGAAGAAGTTTGGTTGGACAAGGGGCGGTAATATCCCTGCCGCATATTTGACAGGATTACTAGCTGGGAAAAAAGCAAAGGAAAAAAATATAAAAGAGGCTGTTTTAGACTTGGGCTTACAGACATCAACTAAAGGTTCAAGACTTTATGCAGCATTAAAAGGAGTAGTAGACTCTGGAGTTAATGTTCCTCATTCAAAAGATATTTTACCTTCAGAAGAAAGGATAAATGGAAAACATATCTCAGAAGAAATAACAAAGCAATTTGAGGATGTTAAAAGGAAGATAGGTGCTTGATATGCCAAGAGAAGAAAAAAAACAAGAAGAGACCGGGGAGCTGGAAGTAAAAGCAGAAGAAGAGATAACCCCTAAAGAAATTAAGGTTACTGCTCCAGCAAATTGGAAACCAAAAACAGAATTAGGAAAGAAAGTATTAGCAGGAGAAGTAACAGACATAGCAAAAGTTTTTTCTGAAGGACTGAAAATTTCTGAACCAGCTATTATTGATGTCCTAGTTCCGAATTTAGAGAAAGAGATAATACTCATAGGTGGTTCTACAGGTAAAGGCGGTGGAATAAGGAGAACACCTTTCAAAAGAACTTCAAGAATGCATAAAAGTGGAAGAAGATATAGAATATCCGTAATGATTGTTATTGGAAACAAAAACGGTTACGTTGGAGTAGGCCTAGCTTCAGGTCCACCTGGAAAGCATCAAGAAATTATTGAAAAATCATTGAACAAAGCAAAATTAAACATTATGCCTGTTAGAAGAGGCTGTGGATCTTGGGAATGCTTATGCGGGCAACATCATTCTATACCATTTGCAGTTACAGGCAAAAGCGGTTCTGTTAGATTAACACTTTTACCAGCACCTAAGGGAGTAGGACTAGCTGTTTCTGATGAAGTTAAAAAGTTATTGAGACTAGCAGGAATAAGCGATATCTGGTGCAAAGCAAGAGGAAACACTCAAATGAGAGCAAATTTGATAAGAGCTACATTTGATGCCTTAAAGAGGCTTAATGCTTACAAAGTTAAGATTGAGTTTGAAGAGAAAAGTGGAATGAAAATTGGGAAGGTCGAGTAATATGTATGCTGTGATTCGAATAAGAGGATCAGTTAATTTGAAAAGAGATATTAAGGACACATTAGCTATGCTTAGACTTAATAGAAAAATGCATTGTGTTTTGATAAAGGAAAATGACTGCATGAAAGGAATGCTTCAAAAGGTTAGAAACTGGGTGACGTGGGGAGAAATTGATGATGAAATTTTAAGGGGTTTGATTAAAAAAAGAGGAAGAAAGATAGGAGAAAAGAAACTCACAGAACAAGAGGTTGAGGAAGTTTTTAAAAAATTAAAAGAAAACCAAAAAATACCAGAAGAAGTTAAACCAGTTTTTAGATTGACTCCTCCCTCAAAGGGATTTAAAGAATCAATTAAGCAGCATTATCCTGCTGGCGAACTAGGGTATAGAGGAAAGGAGATAAACGAGTTGTTAAAAAGGATGATTTAAATGGATAGTTGGTTTATACTTTCATTGGCAGCTACTTTTTCATTTACTGGGATGACTTTACTTTTTAGAATGGTTACAGAGAAGGGTATTCCTGCTCTATTAGGGCTCTCTGGTATTGTTTTAGTTTCCGCACCTTTAATAGTAGGCTATACATTTTTAACACAAAAATCTTTTAATTTACCTACAAACATTATGATCATTTTAGTTATTGCAGGAGTTTTTTCTTTTTTAGGAAACATATTTCTTTTCAGAGCTTTAGGAACAGCTCCTAATCCAGGATATCCTGGGGCTGTTGAAGCATTAAAAATAATTTTAATAACTTTCATTTCATTTTTTTTATTTAATTTGAAACCAAACCCAATAGGCATTGTAGGTTCAATATTGGTTGTTGTAGGAGTAATCTTGTTGTCTGTGGTGAGTTAATGGTTGTAAGATTCAGAAAAAAATCAAGAAGAATGAGAGGCAGCAAGACCCACGGTTGGGGTGCAAAGAAAAAGCACAGAGGTGCGGGCTCCCAGGGAGGGAGAGGACAAGCAGGAATGCTAAAACATAAAAAGTCTTGGATGCTTGTGAACGACCCACACCATTTTGGTAAAATAGGATTTAAAGTTCCTATAGAAGTTAAAAATAAATATAAAGCTATAACCTTGAAGGACATAGACGTTCTTGCTAAAAAACTAAATAAAAATGAAATTGATCTTTCCGAGCTAGGTTTTGACAAAGTTCTTTCAAATGGAAAGTTAACTCAGGCTTTGACTATAAAAGCTAAAAGATTTGTTGAAAAGGCAAAGCAAAAAATTGAAGAAGCAGGTGGAAAGGCGATAGAGAATGTTTAAATGGGAAAAATTAGCAAAGTATATACCAGCCGTAGAAGAGCCTGTTCAGAAGCTGACGTTTAAGGAAAAAACTAAATGGACGTTTGTAATACTTGTTTTATTCTTCGTCTTAGGTTCTTTGACAGTTTGGGGAATTAACCCACAAGCAGTTGCTCAGTTTGAGTTCTTAGAAATTGTTTTTGGTTCAAAGTTCGGTTCACTGATAACACTAGGTATAGGACCTATTGTAACCGCGTCTATTATATTACAACTTTTCGTTGGTAGCAAAATAATAAATTGGGATACTAATACGGATGAAGGAAAGGCAAAGTTCCAGGCTGCAGAAAAAATCTTGATGATTGTTTTTTGTGTTATAGAAGCAATTGCTTATGTTTTAGCTGGAGCTGTTCCTCCGGCAAATCCCAGTATGTTTTTGGTGGTGTTTGTTATCATTCAACTTACAATAGGTGGAATTATTATGATATTCATGGATGGAGTCTGCTCAAAATGGGGATTTGGTTCTGGAGTCTCTTTGTTCATAGCAGCAGGAGTTGCAAAGACAATTATAGTTAGGACATTCAATCCATTGACACAGGCAGGTATGCTTCCAAGCATAGGTGAACCGCCAGCGGGATTAATACCTTTTATTATTACTTCGCTTTTAGAAGGTTCTGTGGAATTAGTTAGCATATTTACTGCTATACTTCCCCTACTTGCAACTTTGCTGGTATTCATAATAACTGTTTACATCCAAAATGTTAGAGTCGAACTGCCTATGGCATTTTCAATGCCTTTTGGAAAATTTGCTGCAAGAAGATGGCCTTTGAAGTTCTTGTACACTTCAAACATCCCTGTCATTCTTACTGCAGCTGTTATAGCAAATCTGCAAGTGCTAGGTAGGATACTTTATCAAAGAGGAATAACATTTTTAGGAGTTTATAATGACCAAGGAAGGGCGACATCCGGCCTAATGTACTTCTTATCTAATCCTTCAGGAGAAGTCGGTATAATAATTGTTACAATTCTAGCAAGCATCTTTGCTTTAATATTTATAATCATTAACATGAGAACTTGGAAAAAGCATATAATTAAATTTGGATTATTAGGAGCAGTTATAGGAGCTATAGTTGCATATTCATTCCTTTCTTATAACAATCTTTATACAATAGCTCCTGAAAGTATTTTAAGATCAATAGTTTATGTAATGGTTTTTGTCATAGGATCTACAATATTTTCTATTTTTTGGGTCAATACAGCTGGGATGGATTCAAAGTCTGTTGCAGAACAGTTCAAAGCCAGTTCAATTATGATTCCTGGATTTAGACATGACCCTAGGATTGTTGAGAAGGTTTTGGATAAATATATACCGGCCTTAACTATTCTAGGAGGAGCGTTTGTTGGATTTTTAGCAGCGTTTGCTGACTTAACTTCTGCAATAGGATCTGGAACAGGAATTTTGTTATCAGTTATGATAATTTATCAGTTTTATGAACAAATAACCGCCCAACACTATGATGATATTCCAGAAAGGGTAAGGAAATTCCTTGGTGTTTAAATGAAAATGATGATAATAGGTCCACAAGGTTCAGGAAAAGGAACTTATGCAGATAGACTAAGCGAGAAATTTGGAGTTCCTCACATATCAACTGGAGAAATATTTCGTGAAAACATAAAACAAAAGACCGAATTAGGAAAGAACATAGAAAAGTTTGTAAACTCAGGATTACTGGTTCCAGATGATGTGACAATGAAAGTTGTAGAAGAAAGAATAAATAAGCCAGATTGTAAAAAAGGTTTTATTTTTGACGGCTTTCCAAGAACAACTAAACAAGCAGAGGAATTAGAAAAAATATCTCCTCTCGATGTTGTTCTTTATCTTGATTGCCCAGAGTGGTTGTTGGTTAAAAGAATGTCTTCAAGGATAACATGTAAAAACTGTGGAAAGATTTATAATCTTTTAAACGTAAAGCCTAAGAAGGAAGGAGTATGTAATGATTGCGAAGGAAAACTCGTAGTAAGAGAGGATGAAACTCCAGAAGCAATTAAAATGAGATTAAAAGAATATGAAAAAGGAACAAAACCACTCATAGACTACTATGATAAGAAGGGAATATTAAAAAGATTTTATAATGACGTGTTTGAAAGATCTCCTGAAGAGTGCGTTAGCAAAATTTTAGATATTTTAGGTGTTAAAAAATGACTCTAATAGGTTTACAAGCAGGCTTTGAAGAAGTATTAGCTTCTGCTGTAATAGTTTTCATGATATCTATTTTTTACAGATTTCTCATTAATCAGAACGAACTAAGAGAAATAAAATCAAGAATAAAAGAGAAACAAGCAAAAGTGAAAGAAATGCAAAAAACAAACCCTCAAGAAGCAAATAAAACTTTAACCGAGGTTATAGCTATGTCAAACAAACAAATGAGAATGAGCATGAAACCGATGTTTTTAACACTAATTATTGTAGGAATAATCTTACCATATTTCCCTCAAATTTATCCAGGAGCTGTTGTTAAGCTTCCCTTTAACTTGCCGTATTTTGAAAGTGATTTTGGTTGGTTGGCTTGGTATATTATAGTATCCGTTCCTTTAGGGCAACTGTTTAGAAAATTATTAGGTGCTGAATTATGATAAGGTCTAGAGCATTAAAAAGAATTAAAAGAAAAACACCTGGCAGTAGAACAGCTACTCGTTTTAGGAAATACTCAAAGAAATCTTTATTCAGAGCGCATCCACGAATTAAAAGAGAAGAATTAAAGTCAAAGGTGAGAAAATGAAAATAGAAAAA
>CAZYZB010000014.1:0-1664 GCA_964651405.1 uncultured archaeon | reverse complement strand
TTAATTGAGAAGCTTCAGATAAGTATTCCAGTAAAAAGAACTAAAGCGGCACCCTCTGGAACAAAAAAGCAATGATGAGCATCATAAATATTGCTATAAATAACCACATTAGCAAATAACTCATTGGATTCATACTTAGAATTTAGAATTTCTACAATATATTATTTTAAATATCTAAAAACCAAAATAATTTTGTCATGAGTTGGTTAATAAAAAAACAAGAAGCTTCTTTAACTCCTTTTGGCACTTATCCAGGAGCAAGAACCTTAGAAGATCACATAAAGAACGGAATAATAATTCTAGACAAACCGTCAGGTCCTAGTTCTCATCAGATTGATAGATGGGTAAAAGACATATTGAAAATAGATAAATGCTCCCATGGCGGAACACTAGACCCAAGAGTTTCAGGAGTTTTAGTAATAGCATTAGAAAATGCAACAAAGTTGATGCCAATTCTACTTTCTTCGAAGAAGGAATATGTGGGAATAATTCATTTACATAAAGATATTGAAAGACAAAAAATTGAGGAGACCTTCAGGGAATTCATTGGAAAAGTTAAACAATTACCTCCTGTCAAGTCTGCTGTTGCACGAAGGGAAAGAGAAAGAGAAATTTATTACTTGGAACTTTTAGAGATTGAAGGAAGAAACATTTTGTTCCAAATAGAATGTGAAGCAGGCTTCTATGTTAGAAGATTTGCAGATGACTTGGGAAAAAGATTAAAGATAGGAGCGCATCTGCAAGAATTAAGAAGAACTAAAAGTGGAAACTTCTCGGAAGACCAAACAACAACTCTACAAGAGCTGTTTGATGCCGCTGGAGACGAGAGGAAGTTAAGAGAAATCATTTTACCAATGGAGATAGCTGTAGAATCTGTAGCAAAAGTTATAGTTTCTGACAATTCAATAGATAACATTTGCAACGGAGCACCTTTGGCAATCGGTGGCATAGTTAGATTAGAAGATAAAATAAAAAAAGGAGAATGGACTGCTATTTTCTCTTTAAAAGGAGAACTAGTAGCTATAGGCAAGGCATTGCTAAATTCTGAGGAAATCTTAGAAAAAAATAAAGGCTTGGCTGTAAAAACCGACAGAGTTCTAATGAAAAAAGGAACTTACAAATCCAGTTATTAGAAAACTTTATAAATTTAAAACATTATCTTATTAGCTGCAATAATTAAGGGTGATAAAATGAATGGTAGATACTTATTTACTTCTGAATCTGTAGCTGAAGGGCATGCAGATAAGGTCAGCGACCAAATATCTGATGCTATTCTAGATGAGATAATAAAGCAAGACCCTAAAGCTAGGGTAGATTGCGAAACATTGATAATGCAAGGAACTGTTGTTGTTACAGGTCAGATAACTACTACCTGTTATGTGAATATACCACACATAGTTAGAAGAACTTTGAAAGAAATCGGATTTAACAATGCTAAAGACGGATTGGACTGGGAAACATGTGGCGTATTAACATCAATAGAAGAACAATCACCTGATATTTCTATGGGAGTAACAGAGTCAGAAGGACATGAGCAAGGTGCAGGAGATCAAGGCATGATGTTTGGATATGCTTGTAATGAGACAAAAGAGTTAATGCCCTTACCTATAATGCTGGCTCATAAACTTGTAATGAGACTCGCTGAAGTAAGAAAGAAAAATATA
>CAZYZB010000013.1:9326-23042 GCA_964651405.1 uncultured archaeon | reverse complement strand
AAAAAAGATAGCAAAATAACAGACAAACTGATGGAGGCTATAGATAAGGTTAAACACCCAAGAGAAGAGAAACCAAAAGAAATCTCACCAAAATTTAGAATATCTGCAAAAGCTGCTATGATAATCATAATAATTATTATTTTTGGTTATGTTATTCTTACTTATAATAAAGAAATTATGAAATTTTTACCAATATATCAAAACGTTTCTAAAGAATGCGCATCTAACCTCACAAAGGCATATGAATCAGGAGCATCTTTTGGAAGAGATCCTTTTACATACTGCAAGAACACCTGTGCCGAAAAATATAACTCTACGATTTATAAGGTAATAGAACCTAATGCGACATATAAAATGACTGCTTGTTATTGTAATGTCAGCAGTTGTAAAACTTAAATCTTGATTTTTCTATATGTGGAGTTTTTTAATGAACCTTATTTTTCTCAAGTAGAAAGGTATTCACACACCCAAATCAATCATAAGTTAGTTATTTGTTGTACATCGTTCTCAAGCATAAAAAGATTATTTTCCATCAAAAGATTATGAACCCGATTGTTTTAAAGTGGAGTTATAGGGGCGGTTTAAAAGCTTCCTTGAACTGGAATTATAGAAGCGGTTTAAAGAATTTATATAAAAAAATAGGATTTAAATTTAAAAAATTAAAAGACTCCCTGCTTGTTGATGGAGATTATTATCCTTTTGAAAAATTTGATATAGAACCTAATAGCTTAAAATTAAATACTCTTACAATGAAAGATAACTTTTGCTTTTTCTGTTCAAACGGAAACTACAAAGGCCAAGGCTTTGATCGCGTTGAAACTTATGCTTATACAACTTATATTAAAGGAATGCAAGCGTTGCCAAACCTTTTTAACTTCCTTTAACAATTAATTTTTATGCCTTTTGATACTTTAAGGAAATTCGGAAAAGGTGGGGTTAATATAGACTATAAAGAAGAACCTATACAACCACAAGTATACGAAATTCTATCAAATATAATTAAAAAAAGAAGATCTGTTAGAAAATACTTACAGAAGGATGTTCCTGATGAAATATTGCAAAAGGTTCTAGACTCTACAAGATACACCCCATCGGCAGGAAATTACCAACCTTGGGAATTCATAGTTGTTAAAAATCCTGATATGAAAAAGGATTTGGCTACTGCCTCTTTCAATCAGAACTGGATGCTTGAAGCTCCTGTTTTTATAATAGCTTGCGTAAACGTAAGGCTTGCAGGAGCTGTTTATGGAGAAAGAGGATCAAGGCTTTATGGTGTGCAGGCAGTAGCAGCTGCAATTGAAAACATGCTTCTAACAGCCGAGTCATTAGACTTAGGGACATGCTGGGTAGGAGCCTTCTCTGAAGTAGTTGTTGCTAGGATGCTCGAGTGCCCAGAGTATGTGAGGCCTTGTGCTATTATAACCTTAGGTTATCCCGCAGAAGAACCTACAGTTCCTCCAAAACAATCAACTCAAGAATATATTCACATTGAAAAATTTGGACAAACTCTTCTAACGAAGAATGTTTCTGAGGAGAAAAAACCAACTTATATGAAATTTCGCTAATGTTGGATTAAATAACTTTGAATAAGGTTCTTTAATAGTAGGAGATATGTTTGTGAGAATAGGCCAACTTATGTTTAGTTTAGATGGTGAAAGACTTTTATTCATATTAATAAATATTATATCTTATGGAGTTTAGGACTGTTGCAATAAAAGCAGCAAAAACTGCTGGAAATATTCTGAAATCTGAATTTTTTAGACCTCAAAACGTAAAAGGCAAAGCCAAACATGACGTTGTTTCTGATGCCGATTATAAGTCAGAAAAAACGATTATCAAGATAATTAAGGATAACTTTCCAGAACATAACATTATTACAGAAGAGTCTGGAAATGAACATAAAAAATCAGAATTTTCATGGTATATTGATCCGTTAGACGGAACATCCAATTTTGTTATTGGAAACCCATATTTTTCTGTCTCTATCGCATTAGCTAAAAATAATGAAGTTATTTTAGGTGTGGTGTTTAATCCTATTCTAAACGAGCTCTATATTGCTGAAAAAGGAAAGGGCGCTCTCCTGAATAATAAACCTATTTCAGTTTCTTCAACACAGAATATGTCAGATTCATTTATAGCATCAGCGTATTCTTCAGATGAAAAAAATATTAAAAAGGGATTAAAAGTCATTGAAAAATTGTCTTTTAATTCGAGAAAAGTTGTTATTAATTTTTCTCCGGCATTGAATCTGTGCAATATTGCTAGAGGTAGAATTGAAGCTCTTGTTGATAATGGAACTACGCCCGAAGATCATGCTGCAGGGTCGTTAATAGTTATAGAAGCAGGAGGTAAAATTCAAAATTATAGTTCTAAAACATGGAACATAAACAAAATCGGAATTATAGCTTCAAATGGTAAAATTCATAATAACATCATTAAACTAATCTAATGCCATCTTCTCAACTCTCCCTCATTTCATTCAGTTGGCATGTTGCACTCCGTTTTCCCACATTTAGAAAAGTGCTCTAATTCCTTAATAGGATATGCGCAAACCTATTTAACCAATTCTAAGAGAAATGAAATTTAAATAAAAAAGAAAAAAGGAAAAGGAAGTTAGTTGTTCTTTGAAAAGAAAATTAAAAAGAAGGGAGCTTCCTCCCCCTTCTTAATCTTAACTTCCTTTAGTTTGTTCATCTCAAGATCACTGGAATACCTAGTTCATTTTCAGCCGATCTCTCTAACTCTTCTCTCTGAATTGGTCCAAGTATGTAAGGCGATTTAACACCTGTAATTATTGCAATAACCTGAACCTTACCTGCATATTCTTGCATGACTCTTGCTCCCCAAATTATCTGGGCGTCTTGGCTAAGTTTCTTAGATATCAATTCTCCTGCCTCATTGATTTCTGCTAAAGTGCAATCTGGTCCACAGACTACATGTATTAGTGCTCCTAAAGCTCCTGTGTAATCCACTTCAAGCAATGGATGATTCAATGCTTTTAGAACAGCATCTTTTATTCTTGATTGAGAGTCGCTCTCACCAACACATATTGCTGATACTCCACCACACTTCATTATTGTCTTGACATCTGCAAAATCTAAGTTAACTAGAGATGGGACTGTTATTGTTTCGGTTATTCCTTTTATCATCATTGATATTAGCTCGTCTGCCAAAGCAAATGCCTGAGATATTGGCATTGAACCAGCATATTCTAACAGTTTCTGGTTCTCTATGACGACTACTGTGTCAGTCACTTGTCTTAATTTTGACAAACCATCTTCAGCCTTCTGGATCCTTGTTCCTTCCATTTTGAAAGGCATTGTAACTGCTCCTACTACTATTGCTCCTAAGCTCTTAGCTATTTCTGCAATTACTGGAGCTGCTCCTGTTCCTGTTCCTCCTCCCATTCCAGCTGTTACAAATACCAAATCTGCTCCTTCTATTATTTGTTTAATTTGAGTCCTTTGCTCAGTGGCCGATTTCTCACCTATTTGTGGATAACCACCTGCACCTAGTCCCTTGGTAGTGTCTTTTCCTATAAGCAGTTTCTTGTGAGCCTTGGTTATTGACAGGTGCTTTGCATCTGTATTCAATGCTATTATGTCTGCTCCAGATGCACCTATGTCCGTCAGTCTTGATACTGTGTTGCATCCTGCTCCTCCACATCCAATAACCATTATCTTTGCCTTGTGCATTTGAATGTCAAATTCTTCAGAGACTCTTGCCTCCCAGTCAATTCTTTCTGCTTCCTCTATTCGTCCCTGTACTCCCGGTGATGGAGAAAAGTTTTTGTCAGATCCAAAAGCTCTATTAAAAGCGGATTGAACTATATTATCCATTTATTTCACCTCATTTTAAAAAGCAGTGTATGCCTCAGCATACTTTTTTATAAAAATGATCAGTATGTGCCAAGCACATGTTTTTTAGGATATATACTTTGTGAGCGCGAAATGCTTTTTAAACATCTCACTTTAATCATACTTCAGAGAAATAGCCCTTACAGTAATACGTGATTACTAAATGTTACGTTTGCCCGACGTAACGTGAAGTTAACGTTAATAATTGCCCGATTATTAACGAGTGTGTATTTATTTTTTCTTAAGTCTATTTATAAGCATATCTATTCTTTAAAAAATATTTCTTAAAGTAGAGTTTTCGAATAAAATTATGAAAAAATTAGTGATCTATAATGAATAAGTGACTGTATTTAACAACTATATACGGTATTCATCGAATAAGCTTAACATAAATTTAAACTTTAGAAATTAACTAAAAATTATGGAATGTTTAAGCCAATATTTAAGACTATCAGATTCTGCTAGACTGGTAGTATTCCACACTTACAAGCTAAACGAGAAAGGTGAAAAGGTAACTAAACAGAAATTAGAGAGTATACTTGGTAAAAAAATAATCAAAGAAGGTTTGAAAGATATATTTTCTCAGAGTGAACCTCTTATTGAGAGAGAAAAGAACAAGTCTTATGTTGTTTCTCAAACAGCAATGAACTATTTTAGATTGCTATGAACTTTGTTTAAAACTTACCCAATTAATTTTATAAGTCTTTAAATAGCATATTCTTTTTATGCCCAGGTAGCTCAACGGAAGAGCGACTGAGGGGTGAGAGGATGAATATGAAGATTATTAAAAAATCTTCCACCTCGTCGTACCTGTTAGCGTTGAGTAGAAAGCAGTAGGTTGCAGGTTCGAATCCTGTCCTGGGCGCATTCTTTTATTTTACCAAATCAATAAATAAAACATGAAAAAATTAGCTCTAGTCATTTTTCTATTCATATTGGTAAGCTCTTCAAATGGTTTTTCAATAAGCAATAATGAAGTTAATGGAAAAATTAGTGAAATAGAAAAAGTCACCCATGAATATCAAAACTTGATACTTAATCTAAACTCCCAAGGAGCTTATACCTCAAAATCAATAAAGCTCTTTTCTGACATGAAGGACTTGATTTGGCAGGCAAAGATGCTTTTAAATGAAAACGACCCTGAAAATGCAAATAGAAATTTAGAAGAGGCAAAAAGCATTGCACCTAGAATAACAATGGATGTAAGATTTTCTTTAGAGATTAATAAAGGTCGACTAGCCTTAGAAAGAGCTTTGTCGCTAATTGGCATTGCAAGAAGAGAAGGCTATGCTGTTAATGCTCTTGAAGAGTATTACGATAAGGCAAGTTCCTTGTTCGATGAAGCCAAGGAGTTGTATAAAAATGAGGAATATGACAAAATAGACTCTAAGATTGGGTCTGTTTTAGAATTAACTGACAAAATCTCTAATAAGATTGAAAATTTAAAAAATCCTTATCAAACTTCTGAATCGTCGCCAACAGGTTTTATGATTGCTGATTATTCATGGCTTTCGCCTTACATAATAGGAATAATGATGATAGCACTAGTAACTTTAGTAATCGTCAAAATTAGAAGAAGGAAGAAAGAATTGAAAGGCATATCTAAATTAGTAAGAATTAAATGCAGGCTGGAGTAATAATTATTATGGGAAGGATAATTGGTATCTTGTCTGGAAAGGGTGGCGTGGGTAAAACAACGCTGGCTGCCAACCTAGGCACTGTCCTATCTCATGAATACAAGAAGAAAGTCGTCCTTATAGATGCCAATGTAACAGCACCTAATCTAGATTTGCATTTTGGTTTATATGACGAGTCCCAGTTTACGCTTAGGGATGTGCTTAATGGACGAGCTTCATTGGAAGAAGCCATTAGCATTTGCTCTAGAACAGGAGTAAAGATAATCCAATCTCCATTATCTAAAGGCAAGATTAATTTAAAGAATTTAAAGAATATTCTTAAGAAACTGCAGAAGACCCATGACATTATAATCTTAGATTGCGCTCCAGCACTTGGAGAAGAAGTCTATCAAATCATAGACATGATTGATGAAGCAATAATTGTAACCATGCCATTAATCCCAGAGGTAGCAAGCGCCTTAAAAACAATAAACTCTTTGAATGAAAGGAAAAAAGTGATTCTAGGATTGGTTGTAAACAGAGCAAAAAATAAAAATTATGAGTTAAAAATTGATGAGATTAAGGCAGTAAGCAAATTACCTGTCTTATCTATTATACAAGAAGATGCAAAAGTCCCGAATAGCATCTCTGAAGGCATGCCAGTAGTGTTGTACGATAAGAACTCTAAAGTCTCTATTCAGTTTAGAAGACTGGCAGCAAATCTCATAGGCCAAGAGTTTAATGAACCAAATGTCTTGGAAAAATTAATGAGCTTGTTTAACTTCAAAAGAAGGACAACGCCAACCTTTGTTTCAGAAAATACTTTTTAAATACTGCATAAGTATAAATCTTTTAATATCTTTTATTTAATTGCAATGAACACCGCATCAACCATTAAAGCTAACATGAGTTTTTATTTAGCTCAAACTCAAATTCTAAGAAATAATATAGAAAGTCAAGATTACAAGCTAGAAACTCGTATAAGAGATCTTGAGAGATATAGAGTAAAAGTTAACAGTGAAAATCAACGAACTATTTTCCCAGATGGACTGGGAAGAAGCGGCTTTATGAAGTTAATAACCACTTCCGACTATCAAGTTGCTCAAATTCATGCTATTCATCAAGCAGACGAAGTAACAACAAAATGGAAAATGGGAGATAAGTATGAACCCAGCAGTGGTTCTGGTACAAACGTTCCTATATTAAATAAAACTGTAAGAGCTATTGAAGATGGCATATTAACTGGTTGCATGACTTCCTCTGCTAAAACTCTTCAAGCTGAATTAATTAGAGGACAATTAGAAGGTATAAAACCTTTTGAAGTAGAAACTAGAAAAAGTTCATTCGCTTATGGAGGCTTTGAGAAAACATCTGAAGAGAAAGAAAAATTCAAAAAGATATATCCTCATTTTGTTGATCCTGAAAATAATATAATAGTAGTCTCCGGAAGAAATGAAGTAGTGGGAGATTTTGATGAGAATACGGGATTAAGCCCAGGCGGAAACTGGTATGAATGGGGGACAAGATTTGTTGATGATGTATGCACAATAAGTTATAATGAGTGGATAAAATCAAAGAAAAAAAGAGATTTGAAAAGCGAAGTAAGAAATTGGGCCTTCAAATATGCAGAAGCTATTAGAACATCTTATCCAATTGTTATGGACCAGGTAGACATATTAGAACGCATGGTTGAAGACATATCTAGAAAAGAAGTGGAACAAACTATAATATCTGCTGTAGGTGAAAGGAGCGGAATTGAAGGTAAATCACTAAAAATGAGAGCTGGTCATGCTGGCTTTAACTTGCCTAATAAAAAAGTAATTCATATAGATTCTATAAATAAGCCAAGGTTAAAAGCGGAAATAGAAGCATTAAACGAAGATTATCGCAGAAAAAATGTTAGAGGAATTGTAATTTCTAACTCATTGAAGACTGAATCTAAGGAAATTGCAGAATGGCTAGAAGCACAAAAAATACCAACTTACTATTTTACTCAAAATGTTAGTTGTGATGTTACACAAAGAAATAAAGATATGCTTGTAGAACTACCTAAATCATCTGTTAATTATCCTTTAAGAAAGAATCCAGAATATTGCGTTTCACCATTAATAGGTTTAATGACGTATGATTCCGAAGGAGCTGCTTTATTAAGAATTATGAGACATACTATTTCTGAGGTACATCCTGTCGATTAGTTTTACCCACAAAGTTTTAAATACTATTTCTAAGAAAGTAAGTTTATTGAGTAAAATGGGTGGACGCCAAAATTTGCGAATGTGAAGATTGTCCAGATTCTGTTAGTTTCACTGCTGTTCTAGATGATAGAGGTAGAATATCGATACCTGCTTCTGTGAGAAAGAGATTAGGAATAGATTTCGGCTCTGTAATTGTGACTAAGGTTAAATCTTTAAAAAGGAGAATAAAAAAATAAGGATAGTGGTCTTATGGATTTTATTCATATCAGAGATGTTTTAGATGGCAAACATGTCGGAAAGGAAGTTTTGCTTAGAGGCTGGGTTTATAGAAAAAGAGACCAGAAAGATATAGTCTTTCTAATGCTTCGCGACTCGACAGGAGTCATTCAACTAGCTTGCAAGGGAATCAAAGAAGCATCTCAAGCAACCATCGAGTCTTCCATTCAAGTAGCAGGCCTAGTAAAGGAAGATAAAAGAGCTCCTGAAGGATTTGAGATTGAAGTAAAGGAATTGAAAATAATTGGTTTAGCTGAAAGATTTCCTATAGGAAAGGACTTGAGTGACGAGTTCCTGAGAGACGTCAGGCATCTTTGGATAAGATCCCAAAAGCTTACAAAAATTTTCAAGATAAGAAGTGAAGTTACTAGAGCAGTTCATGATTTTTATAGAAAAAGAGGATTTTATGAAGTGCAGGCGCCTATTTTCACAGGTTGTGCTTGCGAAGGTGGTACTACATTGTTTGAAGTAAAATATTTTGATTGTAAAGCTTATTTGACTCAAAGCTGGCAATTGTATGCTGAAGCAATGATACAATCTTTAGAAAGAATATACACAATTGCCCCTAGTTTTAGAGCTGAAAAATCAAGAACAAAAAGACACCTGACTGAATACTGGCATCAGGAGATGGAAGCTGCTTGGATGAGCCATGAAGAATTAATGGAATTCGAGGAAGATTTGATACTTTATGTTATTGACCATGTTTTGAAATATTGTAAAAAAGAACTGAAGGAATTAGGAAGAGATATTTCAGAGCTTGAAAAAATTAAAAAGCCATTTCTAAGAATAACTTACAAAGAAGCTGTAGAGAAAATTGGAAAGAAATGGGGAGATGATATAACTGACAAAGAAGAAAAGGAATTATTAGAAAAATTAGGAGATAAACCGACTTTCCTAACCTCATTCCCAAGAGATATGAAAGCGTTCTATATGAGACCAGACCCGAAAGACCCAAAAGTTGTACTGGCATCCGACCTACTTGTTCCAGGAGTTGGAGAAATAATTGGTGGAAGCGAGAGGATTTATGATATGAAAGAACTTTTGGAATCGATGAAAATATACAAACTGGATAAAAAACATTATGAGTGGTACTTAGACCTGAGAAGATATGGAACAGTCCCTCATTCTGGTTTTGGAATGGGTATTGAAAGGTTAGTCATGTGGATTACAGGAATAGAACATATAATGGATACCATACCGTTCCCAAGGACAATGGACAGGTTTACTCCCTAAGTTCGTCAATTATTCTTCCTTTAATTTTTATTCCCTTTTCAAAAAGTTCCTTGCTCCTGTCTACAATTCTTTGAGCACATGGAGTTGGGTATTTTCCTGTAAGGCATCCTGTGCATAAGTTATCACCTAATCCTATAGTATTTTTTAAACTCTCTAGCAACTGATATCTTACTGCATCAGCACCTATTTTTTGTGCTACTTCTTCTTCATTTCTACTAGCCCCTATTAACTCGCTATGAGTTGCCATATCAATTCCATAAGGACATGGATTTGTAATTCTAGGAAATGTTGAAAAAACATAAACCTTTCTTGCTCCATAACTTCTTAAATCTTTAACAATTATTTCTGTAGTATCTCCTCTAACAATGCTGTCTTCTGCCACTATAACTCTTTTATCTGCCACTTTTTCAGGAAGAATATTAATTTTTTTCTCTATTGTATTTTTTCTCTCACCTGCTAACGCCATAAATGCACGTTCTGTCACATATCTGTGTCTTCTAGTAGATCTCTCCCACTTCAAATAACTTGCCCTTTCCATTCCCAAAGCACAGTCATCAGCTGTTTCTGGTGCTGAAATTATCATATCTGCGTTTTCTAAAATGTCAGGATTCTTTTCAACTAGATTTCTTCCAAATTCCTCCCTCATCTCGTAAACATATTTTCTTGTTTTTGGCATTTTAGAATCTGGCCTCGCAAAGTATGCGAACTCAAAAGCGCACAAAGCATCTCCTTGAGGGCTGACAACCTGCTGTCTCTCTATGTTTTTATCATTAAAAATTATCAACTCACCAGGTCTTACTTCAAAATTTTCTCCATAAGTAATTTTATTTATATCAAAACCAACTGTCTCAGATGAAACTGCATGCAAACCTTTTTCTTGGTCTGTCGCAAAGCATAGTGGTCTTATTCCATGAGGATCTCTAAAAGCAAAAAATTTACCATCTTTAGAAATGCCTGCCACAGAATATGCACCCTCAACGTTCGTCATGCAACTTCTTACATCATCAACCAAATCACTGCCCTTGTTATGCTCAATATTCATAATGGCAACAAAATATCCAAGGTCACAGTTTGGACAGATAAAATCCTTATATGTCTTTCTTATTTCAACATCTAATTTCTTAGTAGGTAACAATTGACCATTAAACACTAAACCAAAATTGTCTAATAGAACTGGTTGTGCTCCTTTCATCAATGATTCTTCATCAGTTGATCCAAAAGTTGTATATCTTACGCTTGCGATGCCTTTATTCCCTCTTAGTTCTTTCGACCATTCTTCAACACTCTTTTGATCCGGTATCAAACCCAATCCTTTTTTTGGACCTCTAAAATCATAACCATCATGAGTAAGAAATCCGTGTGATTGTTGGCCGCGATTGTTTTGTGCTTTTCCTCCCCAATAAATGCACGGAAAAACATCATCTCCTTTTGTTGAGTATGCTGAAAAAACTCCACAAGCCATAAATAAAACTTAGAACTAAAAGATTTAAAGTTAAAGAGGTTTTTAAATTCTATAAAATAATTATTCTTCATGGGCCTGTAGCTTAGCTTGGATAGAGCGACTGACAAAAAGGTCGAAGCTTCGGACCAGTAGATCGGGAGTTCAAATCTCCCCAGGCCCGCATTTTTAAATTTTAAAAACATAATTGGGTTATGGAAATAAAAATAGAAAACACGTGCAATGAAAGAAAAAGTTTCTGCGATAGCTGTAACAGCCATTTTATGAGAGTCAGACCTTTGATAAAGGAAGTGGTAGTTTCCAAGCACTTCAAGAGAGACTTGAAAGACGAAGAAAAGATAAGTTCTATTATAAAAAATGTCCTTGACTGCTCTCATCTAGAATTCAACGAACTACATAAATTTGAGGAAAACATTGACGGAGTTTTAATCTTTAGAGCTAAAAAGGAAAACCTACACATAGTCTATTGCATTGACAAGATGATGAGAATCATATTCCTAAGAGCAATAAGAAATTTCGATGAGTATAGAAAATTCCTAGATAATAAGAAAGGACTAAAACTAATGATCGAATGAAAGCATTTAAAGATTATTTTCTTAATAAAAATATGGAAGGAAAGCTGAGGGGAAGCCCTGAAATTATAAGAGGAATATTAAGTTCTGCTACTGATGGTCAAGGACCTCATAGTATAGCTTATGGAATTGGCATAAACTCCGCTACACTTAAGAGATATCTTAATGCTCTTGTAGAATCCGGTTTTTTGGAACAGACTGGAAAATCATCATCAAGAGTCCAATATAGGACTACTTCGAAAGGTTCTGAATTTTTAAACTCTTTAGAAAAATCTGCATCTGAATTGGAGGAGTTTAAAAATCATTGGTAGATGACTTTTTATTGCTATACGATATATATTTCTGTTGTTGACAAAATATTATTCTTATGCCCTTGTCGTCTAGTCCGGTCAAGGACTCGAGCTTCTCGAGCTCGAAACGCGGGTTCAAATCCCACCGAGGGCACTAGAATTTTCGTAAAATAGGTATAAGCATAAAAAGATTTGTAGTTAAAAATATTTTATGACAAAGAAAAGAAAGAGATACATTCTTGTAGATAATAGGACTGCTTTCATCATTGGTTGGAATAATGACTTTGTCAAGAATTATTATGGCAACAAAGGAATGAAGGAAAGCTTGAAAGGTTTTGGCTAGGATTGATGATGTTTGTAATAACGATATAATATTCCTTGATGGGGAAAATAATAATGTTCTAATCCCATATCATTTTTACATTTGAAGATAAAAGGAATCTTGAGTTTTACTGCAACTTTCTTCAAATCTTCCAAACTTTTGAAGTCTATGCTTACCATACCTTTTTCAAAGGCTTTTTCAATGGAAAATTCAGTATCAACTATGCTTACCATGTTTAATTATATGTAAAAGTCAGGATTTAAGGATTATTTTCTTCTTCTGCCATTTCATTCATTCTTTTTTCTCTTTACTGATAATCCTTGGCGATGTGATACCTTCATACTCCTGTATTCTTTCGTGCTCATCTTTGAATCATTATACTTCTTTTTCATTTTCTATCACCAATTTCATTCCCACGCATTCTCTTTCTTCTAGCTTTATTTTTCTTACCAGTCATGTTATTCTTCTTTTCCTTTTTCCATACTAATTATATGTAAAAGTCAGGATTTAAGGATTGTGGGATTTACCTATTTTCCTTTATCCCATCGAGGGCACTAACCATTATCCTTCGGCTTCGATTCCTTTTCAACTATCATTTCAGAAGGTACGTATTTTACGAACTTTCCATATTGTAATTTCCTTAAAATGTCCTTCTCAACTAATCTCTTCAATATCTTGTACAAGGTTTGTTTACTTCCTATTGTTCTAGGTATAAGCCTTTCAGTAATATTGCTGGCAAATGTAGGTTCGTTTCTCAACACCATGTCATTTATGGTGTTTAGAACCTCTTGCTCATAGAGCTTGTTTCTATGAATATAAAGTTCTTGCTTTGTCCTTTCTATTACCTTAGTTTCTATGCCTGGCAGTTTTTCAAAGGCCTTAAGGCCCTTAATTAGATGAGTTATGGCCTCTGTGTTCAGTTCCAGTATGTCAAACTTCATTTTAACTGCTATATCATGCTCATTTAAAGTAGACAGAATCTTATCTATTTTTGAATTTAGCCTTTCATAAGGGTCATTTGAAGTTATAGGTTCGTTGTCTTTATCTTCTGACTTTATAGTATCTTTAGAAGATGTCTCAGAGTCATTTTTAGGAATAGCATTATCCTCCTTTTTTCTAGAAAACAAGCCTCTTAGTCCTTTAAACATCGTAAACACCCTTTTTGTCTATAATAATTAAAAAATCTTAATATAAAAAGAATTATTGTTATTAATTATATATGTCAGACCCCGTTGGTTAAGCTTGGCTAAAAAAATCATAAATGAGTACAAAGTGTACTGATAAAAGACATGATATTTTCTAAAATATAATAGATGATATTTTCGATTGAGTACACCGTTGGTACATAATGTACTAATTAAAAGCGAAAATACTCTTCATTTTAATCATTTTTAGCATGAAATAGAGAAAGATAAGTACATTATAGTTACTCTATAATTATCATTATAGTACACAATAGTACGTCTTTCTTAGGTCGTACTCATGTTTTCAGTAATTGATTACTGTTTAAAAGAAGTATATTGCTGAATAACTTAGAATTTTTAATTTTAAGTATGAAAATCAGTCGAAATCCTTAGTAAGCCAAAAAATGTTCTTCCCGTGTTTTGGAACCCTTTATAGTAATACACTAATACAAGATTCAGATTAACCAAAAATTAAAAAATTTGATAATCTGATTTTTTTAGTAATAGACTACTGTTTCTGTTTTAATACCGGTCTTATGAATCTTCTGTCTAAGAAATCTGTTACTTTACCTAACTTTACAGGCCTTACTTTATTGAAATAAACGTTATCAGACTTGCAAAAACCGCACTCTACTGTTGTTTCTAGGTTAGCATTTAATTTTTCTATTGATCCTATTTTAGGAGGTTCGTAAGGACCAGCACAAGCAGGACA
>CAZYZB010000013.1:0-9226 GCA_964651405.1 uncultured archaeon | reverse complement strand
ACAAGCAGGACATAAGTATATGCCATGTCTATAAAATTTCCCTCCAGTAGACCTAGGAATGTCAGGCAGTTCAATGGTCATATCAAACGGGTTTCCTCCTTTATCTCTCATTACAACTACGTACTCTTCAGGACGTAAAGAAAATCCTCCTATCTCAACATCTATCTGAAGTCCAGAAGTATTTAATCTGATGCTGTTATTTTCTTTTTTATCCCATTGTTCTGAAAAGTTCATATTACCACTTAAGAATAGTTATAAATATAAAGAATTTAAGCCTTTCTATTAATTGTCTTAATGAGTATCTTTTCCGTTTAACCAAGATAGGTATTATTACTTTTCTAGTGCATATTTATTGGCCGACTTGTGTCGAAATGTTAATAAAGTATATTTTTAATTCTTATGCTGAAATAATAATATGCCGATGTGGCAGAATCTGGTAATGCGTCAGTCTCGAAAACTGATGCCCGCAAGGGCTTGCAGGTTCAAATCCTGCCGTCGGCGCTAGTGATTGTATGAACGTTAAAAAAGCATTTTGGATGTTTTCCTTATTAGCATTCCTAGCAATGATATCAGATAGGATAACTTTCGTAATATTGCCTTACTTTCTTCTTGACAAAGGGATTTCAGGTCTAAACTTCGGCTTGACTTTTTCATTTGCAGCAGCTTTAGTAATAATCTTGCCAAGACTATTCATAGGGAAACTGTCTGACATCTTTGGAAGAAAGAAGATATATTCTCTCGGTCTTTTGATAGAGTCTTTATCAACTTCCTTCTATCCTTTCTTATCAAAGAATTATGAGCTTGGATTAAACAAAGGAATAAAAGACTTTGCAGATACTGTCGAGGATTCGGTAGAAGACTCTATAATGGCTGATACTTTCAATAAAAAAATAAGAGCAAGTTACATAGCTAGGATAGGAACATTCATACCATTTGGAAGAGCCATCGCTACTTTATTGGGATTTCTGATAGTCACATACTTTTCCTTATCCTTTGGCTTTTACGTTGCTGCATTAGTAGTCTTTATGGAGCTTCTAGTCTTCATTATTATTTTCAAAGAACCAAGAAAAAAAATTAAGAAAGCTTTCAAGCTTTCCATAAAGAGCTACCCATTGAGATTTAAAATCATAACAATAATAGGTTTCTTGATAGCAGTAAATTTTGGAATGTCTTATTATCCTGCTTTCTTCCAATTGGCCAGAAACCTGGGAATTAACGAAGGCTTTCTCTTTATTCTGCTATTCTTTGACTATATAATAAGCTCGATATTTACATGGAAAAGCAAAGATTGGACTGACAGAATAGGAAGAAGAAATATGGTTATTATAACAACTGCTGGACTAACAATCTTTTCAGTTTCCTATGCTTTTGCCTCAAATGTCATTCAGTTCTTTCTAATTCTAGTTGGAATATCAGCCTTCTTTTACGTCTATAGGGTTGCTTTCAAAACAATATTGATGGATTCAACTATAACAAAGATAAGAGGAGAACAGATAGGATTTGGGAAAACTTTGCAAGGATTTGGAGATGCAATAGGACCTGCCTTAGGTGGATTTTTGATTGATTTTGTGTCCTTGCCATCAGCATTCATGGCTTCAGGATTATTTGGTTTATTGGCAGTTTTTCTAGCATATAGAATTAAATAAAATAAAGATTAATTTTTAAATCTGAAAAACATAAAAGAATTATCAATGCGGCAGTGGTCCAGCCTGGCTAAGATACAAAAGTCATTGTATATGCTTGCCAAGCTTGTGACCCGGGTTCAAATCCCGGCTGCCGCACACCTAATGTTCTTCACGCTAATTGATGGAGAACTGGAATAGAAATTTAAACCAGACATTCTAAATAATAGTTATGGAAAATAGAAAAGTTAGGAAAAGATCCAAAATTAGCGATAGATGGTTGTCAGTTTTGATTAATTGCCCAAAAAGAGAAGAGGCTAAAAAAATACTAGACTTGCTTCTTGAAAAGAGAATAGTAGCAGGTGGATTAACCACACACGGTCCTTCTAGGTATTTTCTGAAATGGATAGCGAATGAAACGATATGATATCGGTCTATTCACTCAACTTTAAAAGTCAGTTTCTATATAATTCATTCATAAATAAAGAACTGGAAGAAGAAATGGTATAAATAAATATAAACAAAAATAATAATCTTTAGTGATAAAATGGAGGATATAGAAGAAATCAAAAAGGCTGTTTCTACGAAGCAATTTTATGAGCCAATAGCAGTAGAACCATTGCCGCATGAGGTTGTTGACCTATATAAGATGGCAGAGGAAACTCCAAAAATTGCTCCTCTTTTCGTAAGAGTCGACAGATACAAGGAGATTTTATCGCATATTCAAAGTCTAAGGAATACCTTGTCAAGCTTAGAGAACGTTTTAGCTGTAAGAAAGCATGTCCACAAGATTAATGCTGAATCTGATGAAATTCTAGAAAAAGCTTTGAAGAAATTTGCTGATTCTACAAACATGTTTGGTCAGGAATTTGTAACACCAAGAGGACCAGAGCAATTCGCAAGAAGTGGTGAAGAATCAAAAAGTGAATTCGATAGCACCATCTCTCAAATAGGAAATGAAATCGATAAGCTTAGAAGAGAGCTAGAAAAAATAAAGTTATAATTTTATATATTCTAAACTGGAAGTTTAATTTATGCAGGGGTAGCCAAGTCTGGTCTAAGGCGCAAGATCTAAAAATGCGAAGCTTAGGATGCGATGCTCAGGAATTCATGAGAGACCTTGTGGGTTAGTCCCTCCGTCGGTTCAAATCCGGCCCCCTGCATTATACCTTTCAGTGTGGTGCAGCGACATTTTATTTAGAAAGTTATAGTTAACAACAACAAAGGTAACTTGATTCTTTTGCTAATTTACAAAATTCAATAGCCTTATCGGGGTTAGTTTCATTTAATTTTTTAGAAACTAAATAGCTACATGAATTAGGTGTAATGCCACCAATAGAGGTTGGTTGAGGAACTTCATTACAAATTTTAAAGGCTTCACTAATATTTATTTTTGCTTTAGAAGTAATAGCACAAACACAGAATCCGTTACCCCAAAAAGTTTCTGCAAATGTTTTATTTTCTATCATACATAATTCAAGAGCCTTATTAGAATCTGTATCACATATGTTTTCAGCAATATTACCAAAGCAATAGACTTTTTCAGTAGCATTTTGTATATCTTTACAACTGATAAAAATATCTACAAATGGTTTATTCTGTATTGCTATTTGAGTTAAATTATCAGTTTGTTTTGGCTGAGTTAAATTTGAACTTGTTTCATCAGTTTGAATTGAAGTTTGTTGAGTGCAACCAGCAATAATAACTACAAAAAAAATTAAAGTTAATAGTATTTTTTTCATACATCTTATTTACAATTCCTAATTTATAATCTTTACAATCATTTTAACGTGCGTGATTTGAACCTCAAGTCCATAACAGGCCCCCTGCATCACTGATTTTCTTGATGTTAATTGATCTGAGAACTGGAGTAATCATTTAAAGATTAGCATTCTACTTGAAATTAGTGATAAAATGATTAAAGAATTCAAACTTAGAGAACAAACCCTAAAAAGGATATTAGAAGGCCCAATACACTGTTATGGACTCGCAGAATATTATAAAGAAAAATTTGGAGAATCTCCAAGCTACGAATTTCTAAGAGACTGGTTGATTTCTTTAGACAAATCAAAAATTATAAAATCAGAAAGAATGCTAGTAGATAAAAGACCTAGAAGAGTATACAGCTCCATTCCTAATGTTACTTATAAATATCTTGAAACTTTGAAAAAACATGATAAAAATGAAAGCCACTCTGAAATTGAAGCAATTGTCATGCTACCTGAACAACTCTCAAAAAAGACTAAAACATAAAAAATTATATAAAACTACCTTCATGTTATTTATTGGCAAATGTTTAATTCGATAATAGATATCTTTTATATTAAAATGAAATATCAACCCGAGCAATCAAAAAGAGGTGAGTTTATGGCCAGAAGAAAAAGAGGGGGAAAGAGAGTGGAACTAGCTAAAGAAAGAGAAGAAACTAATGAAGAATCATTTTAATGTTAAGTGCATTTTGTATTTTTCTTCATCTATCTGCATCGATTTTATATTTGTTAATTAATTTATATTCTTAAAATAAAGAAAGTTATATCAATGGCCGCGATTGTATAACGGCAGTATAGGGGCCTGTGGATTTTATAGCAGACAGCCCTTGATCCGAGTTCGAATCTCGGTCGCGGCCTTGAATTTTATTTTTCTTTTTTATCTTGTATTTTCTCTAATTGAGAAGAGATATTTCTATTCTGACTTTTTATTATGTTAACATCTCTTTCAAAATCCTTAATTTTATCATCTAAAATTTTATTAACATCTCTCATCATTACAAACCTACTAAAAGCAATCAAAGCTAAACCTAATATAAGCAAAGTAAATTCACCAGCAAATGTTGGTGGAATTCCAGATTCAGTGTTCGTTGCTGCAGTATAGCTATCAAAAATAAACCAGAAGAAAGAGCCTATTATTAAAAAAACACCAGCTGCCTCTAAGAGCAACTCTTTTATTATTTTTATAATTTCCTTCATACTAAGAATATGACTTTTTCTAGCTTTAAAATCTTTCAAATTTTTCATATTCGACAAAACGCAAGTAAAAAACAAAAGCTTATAAAAATAATCAAATCATTATTTTTATGAGCGACGAGTCTGGAATAAGCAGGTGTTTGGTTTTTTATGCTTTTCCACACAGTGCTATAGGTTATACCCAAAGAGCTTCTCAGAAAGTTTTTCATTATAATCTTGAAAAAGGTAAGGAATGGAAAGAAGAAAAAATAGCAGAAAAAGTTAAAGAACTAAGAGGATTGAGACCTCTTGGTTATAAAACTACTAGAATTGAATTAGCTGAAAAAGATGGTATTAGATTAAAAGTTGTTAAAAATATACCTGTCCCGCACGTTTAGATGATTCTTCCTAATCCGACTATGAGAAAGGTCCCAATAAGTTTGAAAATAATTGTTAGTATCAAAAAATCCCTTAATTTATACTTCTCTATTCCAAATAGAAAAGCTAAAAATTCGTCAGGTATAGGAGTGGCGATTATAAGTCCAGCTATGAGTGGGCTTAATCTTCTAAAGAGTTTTGATTTTATCTCAGGTATTTTGATTGTTTTATTTTTATAGATTCTTAATGATTTTCCGGTTTCTTTCTTCGCAAAGTCGTAAATAAAATATTCACCTATTAGTCCGCCGAAAGATCCTAAGACTGTCAGCAACCAGATATCCAGTTGTTTAGCTAATACAACAAATGCTGCAATTGCAAAAGGTGTTGTAACGCCATAAGAATAAAGGAATCCAGCAATGAAACCTCCTATATAACCGTATTCTCCTAAGCTGTTAAAAAACTTTTGTAGTGTTCCTGATAAATAAGATTCTAAAGTTAGAAGAACAATAAGTATTATTAAAACTGTCTTATAGTGATTCCACTCATAATTAATGAATCTTTCTTCGTATTTTATGAACTTTATTGCTTTTTTCTCTGTTTTATTCCCGAGCATAATGACCTTAATATTAAATATAAGATTCCTTAATAAAGAATATGCAATGGCATACGATGAGCATAGAAGATGTGTTAGAAAAATTGGAAACAAACAAAAAAGGATTAACACATATGGATGCTGAAGGCAGATTAAAGTACTATGGTATAAACAAACTTAAAGAAAGGGAGAGGAGAACTGCCTTAATAATTTTTTATGAGCAATTTAAAAGTTTCTTAGTTTTACTATTAGTTTTTGCAACTATTTTATCTTTGTATCTTGGAATGTATATAGACGCGATTGTTATTGGAGTAATAATAATTTTAAATGCTTTTTTAGGTCTTTATCAAGAGTTTAAAGCAGAAAAGGCGATTGACGCTTTGAAAAAATTAATAGTGTCCAAAGTTACTGTATTAAGAGATGGAACACATCATGAAATCTTAGTAGAAAAAATTGTTCCTGGAGATATTGTACTTCTAGAAGAGGGGAACAGAGTCCCAGCTGACGTTAGACTCATAGAAGTTTCTAATCTTAAAATTGATGAATCCGAACTTACAGGCGAATCTGTTCCAGTGTTAAAGGAAACAAAGAAATTAAAAGATGTAGCCTTACATGACAGAAAAAACATGGCTTTCATGAGTACTTTAGTTTGCTATGGCAGGGGAGCTGGTGTTGTTATTGCAACAGGAATGCCAACTGAAATAGGAAAAATAGCAACACTTGTAGAGGAAAGAGAAGAACCTACTCCTCTTCAAAACAAGCTCCAGCATTTTGGAAAGGATATAGGAATTTTTGTTGTTGTACTCTCATTTTTTATATTTTTAATAGGCCTAATTAAAGCGTCAGAACCGCTTGGCATGCTTTTAACTGCAGTTAGTTTAGCAGTAGCAGCTGTACCAGAAGGCTTACCTGCTATTGTCACCTTAACTCTTACAGTTGGAACTCAAAAAATGTTAAAAAATAACTCACTAGTTAAAAGGTTAGCTGCTGTAGAAGCCCTAGGTTCTGTTACAGTAATATGCGCTGATAAAACTGGAACAATGACCACGAACGAGATGACTGTAGAAAAAATTTGGTATCCTGATAAATTAATAAGTGTCACAGGTGTTGGTTTTGAACCTAAAGGCGAATTTTTATTAAACAAAGAGAGAATAGACCCGAAAAAAGATGGATGCTTACACTTGTTGCTAAAAATATCAAGAATGTGCAATGACGCAGTCTTAAGAAATGGAACAGGCTGGCGCATAATTGGAGACCCTACAGAAGGAGCATTAAAAGTTCTGGCAAAGAAAGCTAACATTCAAGAAGATTATACAAGAATAAAAGAAATTCCATTCTCTTCTGAAAGAAAAATAATGACAACTATCCACGACATTAACGGTGAATATTTCGCATATTCAAAAGGTGCGCCTGAATTTATACTAAAATTCTGCAATAAAATTTATCCTGATAAAAAGCTTGGTAATAGAGAGAAAGAGAAAATAATCAGAACCGTTCATAGGCTAGCAGATGATGGTTTAAGGGTCCTAGGATTTTCATATAAAAAATTAGGATTTAAATATTCTATGGATTCTGTTGAAAAGGACATGATATTTGTTGGCTTAGTCGCAATGGCAGACCCCCCAAGAAGGGAGACAAAAAATGCAATCAAACTTTGCAGGGAAGCTGGAATAAAGGTAGTGATGCTAACTGGCGATCATCCAATCACTGCTAAAGCAGTTGCTGCACAAATCGGGTTGCGCGGAGAAGTGATAACCGGTGAACAAATTGACAAGATGACGGAAGAAGACTTTGATTCAATTGTTGATGAGACTATAATATTTGCTAGAGTCTCACCACAGCACAAATTAAAAATAGTTGAAGCATTAAAAAAAGATAGAAATATAGTTGCTGTAACTGGTGATGGAGTAAATGACGCACCTGCCTTAAAGAAGGCTGACATTGGAGTGGCGATGGGAATAAAAGGAACAGACGTCGCTAAAGAATCTGCAGATATAATTTTACTTGATGATAACTTTCATAGTATTGTTGCTGCTGTTGAAGAAGGAAGAAAAATATACGACAATATTAGAAAGTTCATAAGGTTTCTGTTGGCAGCCAATTTTAATGAAATGTTTACCGTGGCCTCTGCAATATTCTTAGGTTTGCCTTTACCGTTTCTAGCAACTCAAATACTATGGATTAATCTCGTAACCGATAGTTTCCCAGCATTAAGCCTAGGCGTTGACCCTAAGGAAAAGGATATAATGCAAAGGAAGCCCAGAAGTCCAAGGGAAGCTATTATTCACTCTTCTTTCCCATTCATAATTATAGCTGGAATTTTAGGATTTGCAGTTACATTAGCTTCATTCTTAACAGAGTTACCAAATGGCTTGGAAAAAGCAAGAACAATGGCATTTACAACAACAATCATGTTTCAATTGTTTTTCGTATTTAACTGTAGGTCAGAAAAGAAATCAGTGTTCAGAGTAAACCCGTTCACAAACAAAAAATTAATTTTATCAGTCATGTTTTCTATTTTACTTCAGATATTAGTCTTATACTTACCATTTTTACAAGCTATGTTTCAGACTGTCCCATTAAATGCATTTGATTGGTTGAAAGTGTTATTTTTCTCTAGTTTAGGCTTTTTAGTTCTTCCAGAAGTTTTTATGAAAAAGACAATAAAATCTATAGATTACATAGCATAAAGGAAAACTTTAAATTTAAAATCGAACGCTGTGATAAACCTATGCAAATATTGGCCTGATGGTCTATTTATTGGTTGCTAACAACCGCAAAGAGCCTTGCATTTATCATCAGTTTCTATCCCGTAATAACAAAGACAAAATGTTGCTAGATTATCTCCACTTGTTGCTGATGAACCGCAGTCAGTGTTTGGGTTCCAAGAAGCTCCTCCATTATCATTCCATTTACCATTTTTATTAGCATCATAATCTTCCATCAGAATAGAACTAAGTGAAACGTTACATTTATTTTCAGTAACAAATTTTATACAATATTGATTTTTAATATATTCCGGAGATACGAATGGTTTTTGTCCACAACCTGGAGTACTGACACATCCCCACCATAATATAAAATAAATCACGATTGCAACAAAAACAATTATAATAATTCCTATTATCCAATACCATTTCTTCTTCATACTTCTAATTTGCAAATCCCGACATAAAAACACATAGTTTAGGTTTACTCAAGCGTCCAGAAGAAAACTTTAAATAGGTTCGAAAAAAGCAATTATTTATATTAGCGTTTTCATATTTTGTTTTACATTCGCCATAGTGTTGGCGTTGATTTGGATGGGCATTTGCCCTCAATGAAAAATCATTTCCACTGTGGCTAAAAATGAAGTCAAGAGCTTTTTTTGGCTGATGTAGTAAAGATGTGTGGAATTTATAGAGGTGAACGTGTGCGATTAATAATAATTTCCGCAATTCCGGTTGATCCTGCCGGAGATCACCGTTATCAGAATTCGACTAAGCCATGCGAGACGCGAGCTATCTGGGCTCGTCGAACTGCTCAGTAACACGTAGTTAACATAACCTCAAGTGGAGGATAATCTTGCGAAAGTGAGGCTAATACTCCATAGCTGTTGATTGCTGGAATGCTTCAACAGTCAAAGCTCAGGCGCTTGAGGATTGGACTGCGACCTATCATGGCTGTTGTGAGTGTAAAGTACTCACAAACCT
>CAZYZB010000012.1:0-23085 GCA_964651405.1 uncultured archaeon | reverse complement strand
AATCCTTAAAAAAGGAGTTGAAAACAGAAATAAATTATAGAGGTATAGATTATCCAGAGATCGATTTAGAAAAAGATATATTGCCATGTTCAAGTAAATCTTTTGATTATGTATCATGTCTTGAAGTTTTGGAGCATTTAAAAAATCCAGAAAATGCAATTAAAGAAATCAAAAGAGTAGTAAAAGATGATGGAATTATTTTTATTTCCTTACCAAACAGCAATCATATTTACACGAGGATTAAAATACTTTTCGGCAAACCTTTCGACTTTCCATTTACAAGTCAAAGATTTAAACATCTACACTTTCCGATAATAAAACAAAACATAGATTTTATAAAAAAACATTTTAAAATTTTTAAGATATACCATTTTGGTTTCCCTAATAAGCTAGCGAAGATTTATCCAAAAATATTCTCTTACTTTACAATCTTTGTTTGTAAAAAGTAACATAAAAATAATGATAAGTTTTTAAACGTTAAAAATATTATAATCCTAAACTTTCTAGAAGACCTTCCACAGTTATGATTACTTTTAGACAGTGCTTTGGAAATTGCATATATTGTATACCAAATAGCTATTCGTTTGCTAGAGAAATAGAGCATAAGAAATGGTTCAAGAAGAAAATTTCTAATTTTGGGCTAAGGTCTGTTGAAAGCATAATAGAAGAGTTTAAAGTTAAAATCTTATTTTAATCAAATAAAAGAAATTTTTAAATCCCCTGCTTATCGCTGCTTTTGAATGATAAGAATGAACTTCAATTCTCACTTGCTTTATTTTAAATTTATTTTTCCAAACATTATAAGCAAAATCCATTTCTCTTCCATACCTTTCTGCTTTTAGATTCAATTTTTTCGCTGCTCTTAATGAAAATGCTCTAAACCCACACTCAGTATCCATAATTCCAGTTGGACAAAGTAAGTTTGTTAAAACCTTTAACCCCCAGTTTCCAATCTTCCTATTAAACGGGTACTTTGACAAGTCTCTATTTCCGCAAACATAATCAGCACCATTTTTTATTGCATTTAAAAAATATGGTATATAACTTGGATCATGTTGTCCGTCTGCATCCAAAAAAACAATAATGTCAGGCTTCAATGAAATAGCTTTACTTAATCCAATCTTTGTTGCGAATCCAACACCTCTATTTTTTTCATATCTTATTACTTGAGCACCATATTTTTTAGAAACTTCAGCTGTTTTATCTGTAGAACCATCATCTATTACAATCACTTTATCAACATGCCTCTTAGTTTCTATAATAACACTTCCTATTCTTTTCTCTTCATTAAAAGCCGGTATAACAGCAATAGCTTTCATATGCTTCACATTTTATAGTACTAGCAATTTAAACTTATAATTAGAATTTCTCGTTAAATATTATAAATACTTGATTATAATATAATTGATTATGATAAAGAACAAAACAATTAAAAACGACAAAATGCCTTATTGCTCGATAATAGTTCTAAATTATAATGCTAAAAACTTTATAGAAAAATGTTTAAGTTCCTTGTATAAACTAAACTATCCTAAATCTAGATACCAGATTGTTTTTGTTGACAATGCTTCTGTAGATGGTTCTGTAAAATTCGTAAAAGAAAAATTCCCAAAGATTAAAGTAATTAAAAATAAAAAGAACTTAGGTTTCTCAGCAGGTAACAATGTTGCACTTAAAACCATAAAAAGTGACTATTATATTTTGATAAATGTTGATATGTTTGTTGATAGAAATTGGCTAATTAATCTTGTCAAGGTTGCTAAAGCTGATGATAGAATAGGATTGTGCGCTTCTAAAATTCTAATAATGAGCGATAAAACTAAAATAAATTATGCTGGAGGTTGGATTAACTTTATTGGTTTTGCATGGCCAAAAGGATTCAAACAAAAAGATGCAAAGAAATTTAATAAAATGGAAGAAACTGGCTACACTGCTGGTGGGGCTCTGTTAATAAAAAAAGAAGTTTTAGAGAAAGTTGGCTTATTAGAGGAAGACTTTTTCATGTATTATGATGATATAGATTACTCTTGGCGTGTGAAATTATTCGGCTTTAAGACAGTGTATGCCCCCAAGGCAGTCATTTATCACAATTATCAAGGAAGTTCAGAAATCTCGCAAAATGTAGTTAAGAAGTTCTATCATCTTGAAAAAAATAGGTTGGAAACTTTGATTAAATGCTATTCTCTGAGAACTCTATTATTATTGTTTCCTTTAACTTTTTTTGTAGAAATTGGATTAAATTTCTATTTTCTAATTTTTTATAAAAGTCCATTAAAGCTTTTAACTTATGAAGCTTTGATAAAAAATTATAAATCAATACTAAATAAAAGGCTTTTTATTCAAAAAAATAGGGTCGTTAAAGATAAACAAATTTTAAATCAGTTCACAGATAATATACCAGGATATGCTCTATATCATCCTACGGCAATAAAAGTTATAGGGGTTATATTTAAATCGTATTTTAATATTATTAAAAAATTCTTATAAAATAGTAGTTCAAGTCAATTACGCGAGAGATTGCTTTTATAAATCTTTGGGTACTACAATTTTATATGGAAGCAAAGAAGGTACCAATTAAATTTAATGTTGACGATAGAGGCGTTTTGTGGCAGATTTTTGACAGCAAAAATGATAAAATAAGCTTTGATGGTGCAGAATATTTAGAACTGCCAAGCATAAAAAGAGTCTATAAAGTTGAAAATTTCAGTAAAGATACTATAAGGGGCATGCATTTTCATAAAAAGGAATGGAAATTCTTTACAGTAATTAGAGGTTCAGTAAAGTTTGTAATAAGCCCCACAGAGAACGTTACAGATAAGACAAAAATCTTTGTTTTATCATGCAAAAAGCCTGAGGTTTTAATAGTACCACCAAATAACTATAACGGATGGAAATCTTTGGAAGAGGATACGGTTGTTTTAGGGTTGTCAAACTTTAGCTTAGAAGAAACACTAAAGGATGACTTTAGAATTTTACCTACACCATTTATGAAGCTGTTTGAGGTCGAGAATAGATGAGAGTTTGTATTACTGGCGGTTTAGGATATCTTGGGAGTAAACTAACAGAAAAATTAGTTAATAAGGGGCATGATGTTAGCATTATCGATTATCAATTATATGGAGTTTTTCTAAAAGATGACCTGTTAAAAAAAGTAAAAATAATTAAAGAGGATTTGTTAAGCTTCAGGAATGGCGATATCCAGAATGCTATAAAAGAATCTGATGTTGTGATTCACCTTGCTGGGATTGTAGGTGATCCTGCTTGTGACTTGTTTAAAGGTAGATCAATAGACATAAACGTCAATGGAACTAAAAATGTTATTAGACTCTGTGAAAAGTTTAATAAAAAATTAATTTTCGCTTCTACTTGTAGTGTATATGGAGCATGTGATAAAAATAGTATATTAACTGAAAAATCTAAAATTCTTCCGCTTTCAATATATGCATTATCGAAATACACTTGTGAAGGCGAAATTAAAAGGAGTAAACTTAAGAATTATACTATATTTAGAATGGGAACACTTTATGGACTTTCTCCGAGAATGAGATTTGATCTTGTAGTCAATACCTTTATTGGTAAAGCTATTTTTGGTGGAAATATAGAAATTTTCGGTGGCGATCAATATAGGCCTTTTTTGCATTTGGATGACGCTTGCAATTTTTACTTAAGAGCCATAGAGAAGGACATATTTCCAAATAAAATTTTCAATTTAGGCGGTAATAACTTTAAAATCGTAGATGTTGGCAAAGAAATTGAAAAAAGATTAAATTGCAAAGCTAAGGTAATTAAAGAAATTAAAGACCCTAGGAATTATAAGGTAGATTCATCTTTGGCAATAAAAACTTTTGGATTAACTTTCAAGAAAGATATTCCATACGCAATAAATGAAATAAAGGAAGCTGTTTCATCAAAAATAATAAGCACAAACTGTGACCCAAATCATAGCAATGTTGAGTGGTTGAGAAAACTATGGGCAAAGTGTTAATTACAGGCTCTACAGGAAAGTTAGGAAAAGAACTAGCGAAGTTGTTTCTTGGAAGCCTAACTCCAAGAAGGCAAGAACTTGATATTACTGATGAGAAGAGCATACACTCTTATATAAAAGCAAATAAGCCAGACATAGTCATACACCTTGCTGCACTTACTGGAATAAGAGAGTGTGAAACAAATAAAGATATTGCTTGGAAAACTAATGTCTTAGGTACCTATCATTTAATAAACGCTTGTTTAGAAAATAATAACAATTGCTACTTTGTTTATATGAGTACGCCATGCATCTTTTCTGGTGAAGAAGGGAATTATGTTGAAGACTCTTTGCCATTACCTAAAAATTTCTATAGCTTGACAAAATTGTCAGGTGAGCTTGTAGTAAGATTTAATCAACTCAAAAATTGGCTCGTTATAAGAGGTAACTTTGTGCCTAAAGAAAGATGGCCTTATCCAAAAGCATTCACCGACAGATTCGGCACATATTTATTTGCAGACCAATTGGCACATGCGATAAAAGAAGTGGTTGATGGGAAATTAACTGGAATTGTACATTTAGTTGGCGATAAGAAGATTTCAATGTATGAGCTTGCAAAAATCACAACACCAGAAGTGCTACCAACAACACTTAAAGAATATTCAGGCCCACCTTTAACAGTTGATATGAGTTTAAAGACAAAGCGGTGGAAAGAATATAAGATTATTTAATTTAGAAAAAATCTAAAACTTGAAGTGAAAGTGATGTTTTGAAGAATAAAAGTGTTCTTATAACCGGCGGAAGAGGATTTATAGGAAGTCGTCTTGCTAGTGTTTTATCTAAAGATAACAATGTGAAGGTATTTGACATAAAAGATGGTAAGGATATAGGTAATTTCGATTTATTAAAAAAAGAACTTAAGAACGTGGACATCTTATTTCATTTCGCAGGCTTAATTTCTGTGGAAGAAAGCATGAAAAAGCCTTTGGAGTATATTGATAAAAACATAATCGGCAGTTATAATGTTTTAAGAGCTGCACAAGAAGATGGTGTTAAAAAAGTCGTGTTTGCAAGTTCAGCATCAGTCTATGGTGATTATCCTGAAAACCCTAAAAAAGAAGATATGCCTTTACTTCCAAAGTCTCCTTATGCATTTGCAAAAATAACCACTGAAAGATTTATGGAGCACTTCAATAGTATTGGGTTAAAAACAGTGCCTCTAAGATTTTTTAATATTTATGGCCCAGGTCAAAACGTTAATTCTCCTTATGCTGCTGTAATACCAATTTTTATTAAGAAAGCTCTTAATAATGAAGATTTAATAATTTATGGGGACGGTAATCAAACTAGAGATTTTATTTATATCGATGACGTTATCAATGCTTGCATTTTAGCATCTGAAAAAGGATCTGGAGCACTAAATATAGGTTCTGGAATACCTGTCAGCGTGAATGAGATAGCGAAATTAATCGTTGAACTAACGAATTCAAAATCAAAAATAGGACATATAGAAAATAGGTCCGGAGACATAATTCATTCGTTGTCTGATATATCAAGGGCAAAAGATATTCTTGGGTTTGAGCCCAAGTATGATATTAGGACTGGTTTAAAGAAGACTATAGAATGGTTCAGAGACGAATAGCATTTTATATCACTTCATATATTTTTACTTGTTCGTTTCTAAAAACTTGTTTGAAGTGCTCCAAGCCTTGGCCTTCTAGCATAAACATTTTAGTAAAGATAGAATTTCTTAGATTTGGTGGTATTAGTACAATGTAGCCATAATGCTGAGGTATCCATGCAGTTAATCCTATAGATTGGTTTGTGAATCTAAAGTTTAATTGCTTTTCTAAAGGTTTCATAGCTTGAATTAAAGATTCTTTTTCAGTTTCATTCATACTAAGTACTTTTGCCTCTCCATTGGAATAATAAATTATTTCGTTGAATATAGCGCCGTTTATACCTTCAACATAGAATGGTATAGGTATTTCTAATCCTTGGAAAACAAGTACGTTGCCATATTTTCTTAAAAGTATATTACCGTTGTTGTCTAAAGACCTTGATTGCTCAGGAAGCTGGATATACAACGGACATTTTTTTGCTTGTTCTTCATCTCTAGCATCGCAATTTATTCCAAAGTATTGTAGCCATTGGAATTTTCCTATCAAGTCATCAGACGCTATCCAATATACCTTTGGAGAATCACCTTGGTACTTTCTTACAAGCTCTAAGGACGCAGTCTCATTGCTATATACCATTATTTTCCCCAAATCAGTAATTCTATCATTTATTGTGTAAAGACAAGCATGTTCACCATCTTTCCCTAATTGACAGTGCGCTCCATCAGCGTAGGCTCTTCTTTCTGCAAGACCAGTTATCATGTGTCCTGGATCCCACCAAGTTCCAACAATTGAAAGTTCTGGTGTTTGAGTCTTCAAGAAATTCCAAGCATTTTCCCAATTAGGGCTTATGTCAGGACCTAACTGCTTGCTCATTTCTGTTCCAATGTTCATAGCAATTAAAGCAATAAAAACTCCAAATCCTATCAAAAGTGATTTTTTAATGTCATCATTTGTTTCTTTAGTTAAAATTCCAAAACCTGAACCAATTATTATCATAAATAATGCGGTTGTAAACTCTGTGAACCTGATGCCTCTGAAGGTTGTATAGATAGCTATTACTAACAATGTTATTAGGAATGCTGTAACTTCAGTGTCTTTTTTAAAACTTTTTATTATTCCGAGTATAATTGATATCAAAAAGAATAAAATAATCATATCATTCAGTATCATATCATTTGTGAAGAATCTTCCAGTTGAGGTTACCCAACCTTCTAAGTTGAATATATTGAATGGTTGAAGCTCTGCTATGGATATGTTGACAATCCACTTCTCTGCACTTTGAGCAAAGCCAATAAGAACTGACAAGTTTGTAATAACATTTACATCATTTAGAACTCCTATTACAAATACTGATATAAAAATGAGGATTAAGATTAAAAATTTACCCTTTGAATTGACAATAGACTTTTTAAGGTTATCAACTTTGAATTTATGGAGCTTTCCATTTTCTATAAAGATTTCTAGTATAATGCAAACTATTGCTGATGCGAATAATATTATTAGGGGGTAAAAGAAGTATATCCAAGTTAGCATAAATGCTGCAAATCCGATTAAAGCAATGCAAAAGCTCGCCACTGTTTTCTTTCTTATTGCTCTAAAGCCTAGGTAGAGGTCAAGCACCAAGAAAAATAAAACTAACTGATCAGTGTCATAAGAGCTTCCAAAGGTTCTTGTTAGAATTTGCGGTGCAGTTCCTATCAATGCTGCGCTCATCAGGCCTCCATACTTGTTTGAAAGCTCTTTTCCTAAAAAGAAAGCTGGAATTACAATTAGCGCTCCATAGAAGGCAGACATGTAAGCACAAACAGTCATCAAACTAAGTTTAAGAAATGGACCAATAATCCAATAAATCAATGATGTCATGAAATACATGAACGTGGACACGTCTGTTATCCTACCAACATAATAGGTTAGTTCGTCCCATACAGGCAGATGGCCCCAGTTCGCAAAATAGTAAGTAAACCTATATTGGAATATTGGGTCGAATGAGAGTAACCTGTCAGGAACAATATTTGTTGTTCTTATGCTATAAGAAAACAAAAATATTAAGAGTAGGGCAAAGAGCCACCAATTATCTTTAAGACAGTTAATTATTTTCATAATGCACCATACCAAATAAGAAAAATTAGAAAAACAAATATAAAAAGTTTAAAAAACTTAAAATTCCTCTTCTTCCTCTTGATCTTCTTCGTCACTGGTTTCTGTTTCAGTACTTTCTGCTTCTCTACCCCATCCACATTCAGGGCAGATTTCATTTTCTAATTCAGCACCACAATCTGGACATGATTTTTTCTTAGCCATAATTTCACCTATTTTTTCAATTATAGAGCAAATATTTAAAGCTTTCTTTCACACTACATATTGATTTCAACATCTATTTCAGAAGAAGGCCTGTCATGGATGTTAAGAGAATAAAACTAACAGCTATTAATAATAAGTTTTGCAAAAGTACGATTAAAGCATACTTCTTAACTTTCCCTAGTCCTTTTAGATAGTTAGAATAAATTACAGGATAACCGAAAACAATGCCCAAGGATACAATAGCTTTAAACATAAGTGCGCTAGGTAAGTATTCCTTTGCTAAGAAACCTATAAACAATTCTGAGAATAAATAAACAGATATTAAGCCGATGATTACAATAAAACTGTAATACATTAAAGACTTTCTTAGAATATTCTTTGCTTCGCTGTAATTCTCTAGTCCATTTAATTCAGAAAATTTAGGGAATAAAACTAATGACAAAGAATTAGGTATCAAAAGAGAAGCGACATAAAACATGAACGCAAACGAGTAATAACTTATTAGATACTGTGAGAAAAATAAACTCAATAAAGGCACTACGCTGTTAACAAAAGCCACAATTAATTCTATTGGATAGATAGGTAGGCTAAACTTGAAGAATATCTTTTTAACATCAAATTGCTCTTGACTCTTAAGAACTTCATTTCTTATTAAGAATAAAAGATTTGGCAAGTTACCTATTATTATTCCAAGCCCCCACCCTATAATCATATAAAAAATACCTAATGAGCTCATCAAGACAGCTAGAATAGGAGATAAAGAAGCGATAAAGAATTGAGATAGGCTATAAATTTTGAAGTTCTGAATTCCCAAGACAATAAAACTAAATGCTGAAAAGAAGTTCGAGGCTGTTAAGAATATTCCAGCAAGGATGAGATAACTTAATGTTACATTATCCAAGAAGTACAGTGCTATGTAGTCCTTAACTAAGAACAATACTGCTATCAAAAAAACATAGCTTAGAAGTTTTATTTTTAAGAACCATCTTATCATATATCCTCTCTTTTCCTTGCTTCTTAACTCGGCTACGTATTTAGTTAAGCTGGCGTTTATACCAAAATCTATGAGCATTGGCAAGAATGCGAAAAGGTAAATAATTGTTTTAAAATTTCCGAAGTAATTAGGTCCAAGCGAGTTTGAGATAACTAAATTAGCTAAAAGAGCTATCAAGCTTGATGAAATAGCAGATATGAAGACAAGGGCGCTACTCCTTATTAGCTCTCCTTCAAAAAAAGGTATTTTCATTTAATTAAATAAGCTACCTTAGAATAAATATTTAGTAGAACGTATGACTCTACAATCAGAGTTAATTGAAGTTCACTCGCAGTTAGTTATTAATTCTTTTGGGAATTGCATAGCAATAGTCGTGGTTAGGTTTAAATACACTTATTGCATTTAAATAATTTTTCTTGTATTAACCTTTTAATTAAGAATCCAAGTGATTAAGTGAAGTTGTCAAAAAAAGAAAAGGTAGCTGCGGTTGCTACAGGCGTTTGGGAAGCAATTATTGATATACCATGGAATATTAGTTATCAAAATGTTGTTTCAAATGATTACAATGCTGGAAAATTAGCTATAGGAGAAATTGAAAAACAATCTAGTTTGTGGTGGTGGCCAGTTAATAGTGTAAGATCAGGTCCTTTTGACATAAATGTTTCAAGAAAATTAAGTGGAGAGGAAAGTTTTATTTACAATGTTTGTGGCAATCCATTTGTTAGAGGCACTTTATTAGCAGGGCCTATCGCTGCTTGGATTGGTTATGGGTTGTATAAATACAGAAAATTAGGAAAAGATGCTGAGTGGGCTGATAAAAGAAATGAAGCTGCGCAAATATTTGCAGGTGAAAATAAAGACAGATTTTCTGGAAAAGACTTAGAAGAAAAAAGTGCTGATGCATTCCTTTATGCTTGTTCATTCTTAGACAAAAATAGAAAGAAAATCCAATCCGGAGAAAGTGCTAGAGATTTATTAAATCATTATTACCAAACTTTTGGAGCCAAAGAAGCGTATGATGTTAAAGAAGGTAAACTTTCTGGTATTTCAAAAACTTTAGGTAATATCCGGTATAGTCTAAAATTAGGAAAAAAATTGCCAGCAGCAAACTATGAGGTTTAGGTGTCAAAATGAAAAAAATATTTTTCACAGCCACTTTAATGTTCTTAATATTTTTAAATCCATGTTTGGCTTTTACAAAGCAAGAAATTGACAACATGTTCCTTAATGAAAGTTATGTGACAGTTAGTGTTGAAATTCCAGAATTTTTGTATCAGCCTGAGAAATGGGTTGTAGTTTATAATGATATCTCAAAAACAAGAGATTATTCTTTGACAAGATTGGTTTCTTTAAATGTGGGAGACTTTCAAAAATATACCAGCAAATCAATTGATAAAATAGCTGAAGAGCATGGAGGTTACGTTTACGGTAGCAACTCAAAATACTCATATGCAAATATAATTGTTCCAAACGAAAGTTATGAAAACTTAATTTCTGTCTTTAAATCTGTTGGGTTTAAAATCATACCAAAACCTAATGCTAAGCCTTTGCTTAACGATTCTAAACCATCTATAAAACTCCCTTATATATATCCGATAGATGGAAGCTTAGAAATAACAGGTGCTGGTAGAGTAATTGCAGTTATAGACAGTGGTGTTGATGATCAACATGCTGACTTAAACGGAAAAATAATATTTTGGAACGATACTTCTACTCAACGTTTTCCAAATCCAGTTGATACTGACGGTCATGGTACTCATGTTTGTTCCATTGCAGCAGGTACAGGTGCTAATAATATTATTTTTAGAGGAGTTGCACCTGGAGCAGACTTAATGGTTTGGAAAGTTGCTGCAGGCAGTAATTGGGATATAGGTTGGATAGCTGAGGCTGACAGACAAGCAATAAGACAAAATCCAGACGTAATTAGCATGAGCTTGGGAATAGATGATTGGGAGATGAATAATATTTTTGGTTTTACTATGCAACAAGCATGTACAGGTGCTACAACAGGCGTTGTTCGAGAATGGCACGATGCTATAGTAAATGCAATTAATTCTGGTATACCCGTTGTTATTGCAGCTGGTAATTCTGGTCCAGGTCCATCTACAATAGATTTTCCAGCATGTATGCAAGGTGTAATATCTGTTGGTTCTACATTGAAAAAGGATTATGCAGGACATTATTATCCATTATATCAGGCGGGAGACAAAGCAAGAATAAGATTCAGAATTAATATACCTACAGATAACCCGCCACAATCTTATACCTATGAATGGACTGCTTGGGAATACTTATCAGGATTTTACAAGGTAGTTCAACCTAATACATGGCCAGCTACTATTCAAGTCCAAGTAGAAGGTGAACAACAAATAGATGATGATTGGTATTTGGTTGGAAGGTCTCATTGGGATCCTGGAAACGATGGAGAAGGTGATAAATATTGGGAATATACACAAACTTTTAATCAAGGTCCTGCTATAGCTATTGAAGCACATGCTGCAACGCATTCTGACAGCTGGTTTTGTGGCAATCCTGTTTATTGGTGTTATAATCATCGTTTTAATTATTTAGACTGCTCAGGTACGCCGATAGTCTGTAATAATTTTGATGAAAATAAAGCAGGTTGTGAAAATCAAGCTGGATGTTACTGGTGTGGTTGTGCAGTAGAGACCGAGGGGCATTATTCTTATTGCACAGATAAATCACAGTCAGATTGTCATGGTTGTTCGGGTAAGGATATAGAGAAATGTTATGTTTGGTATGCTTGTTATGGAACGCCAACACCCTGTGCAGATAGGAGTGATAGAGATAAAGGAGAAACTACTAGAGAAACCTTTTGTGGAACACCAGAGACTACAGGCTGTACTGCGTCATGGAATAGAAATAGTTTGCAAGTAGATATGTTTAGGGTAAGTTCTCCTTCAACAGAAGGCCTTGTTTCAGAGTTTAGTAGCAGAGGTCCTGCGCCACAAAATCCAGCTATAATTCAACCAATTATAACTGCACCAGGTGAAAACATATGTGCTGCAAGATCAGGTGACAGTCTTCTTACTGATACAAATTGTGGGGACAATGATTATATCATGCTTAGTGGAACGTCAATGGCAGCTCCTCATGTAGCTGGTTTAGTAGCTTTGTTAAGAGAGGCTAATCCAAATTCCAATTTAAATCAAATAACAAATGCTTTGACAAGAACAGAAGAAAAATTATTGATAGGAGATCCAGATAATGATGAAGGTGAAGGTAGAATAGATGTTCAAAAAGCTGTCGATTACATAACAGATTGTAGCCTTAAATTTCAAGATGGTTGGTACTGTAATTATGATGTAAGAGAGAATAGAGATTACTATTATGATGATATTAACACAAGAGAATGTACATTTGCTGTAACTCAAAGCGAGAATTGTGACAATTATGATGGTTGGTATTGTAACGGCAATACGAGAGAATACAGAAACTATTACTGTTCTGCTGGAAGCTGTGCATATTCTGTAACACAAAGTCAAAACTGTGGAAATGATGGCGGATATGCTGACATATTTTTACCTCAATGTTCTGGTTACAATTATATTTCTTATACCTCTGCTAATCAAATGAGGGATTATTATTGTTCAGATGGAAATTGCGGTAGTGCTGTTAATTTCGATTCATACATCACAAATGTCTGTACAAGTGGCAAATGTGAGAATTATGATAACCCGGTTTTATATTATAAGTTTGATGAAGGAACTGGAACAACAGTTCATGATTCATCTGGCAATGCACGTGATGGAACAACAAATGCAGTTTGGGTTGATGGACACCGTGAGAAAGCTTTGAACTTTACTGGTTTGGATTACGTAAGGGTTCCTTACAATTTGAATAATCTAAACAGTATGTCAATAGAAGCTTGGATTAAAATGAATCCATATTCAGAACCTAGATATTTTGTCATTGCAGCTAAGACTGGAGGAGAATGGAATGCACCTGATATAGATTATGATTATAAATATACCATTACTCCGGTTGCAAGTTCTATAAGATTTTCTTATAGATATTCAGGAAGCAAGTGTTCTAAAGGATATACGAAGAATATCACAGACGGCAGATGGCATCATATAGCTGTTACATTAGATGCAACAAATAATAAAATTAGATTTTATGCAGACGGAAACAAAGATTATGAAACAAGTGGTTGCGGTCCAATCAATTTTACAAGTTATAATACAAGAGCAGGACAAATGATTGGGTTAATGGATGAATTAAAGATTTACAATAAAGTAATAGACTATGAAAGTCCAATAACCTATAACTCAAGCAATATTGTTGTTGATGTTGACGTTAAGAACACGGGTACGAACCAACAAGCTTGGTGGTTCATAGGCGTGGAGTTCTGGAAGATTAGTGATTATAATGATCCTTGGAACACAAGAAGCATGAGAGTAAATGCATACTATAATGGAAAAGATAGAACTCATGGATGTACTATTGATGCTGGAGGTTACTGTCCAACAGGAGTAGACTGCTACTTGATTAGCGATCCGAACGGCAATGGCTTCCTGGATGTTGGGGAGACAATCAAAGTAAGATGCCAGGTGCCTTCATCATACTATGGTCTAACAACAGGCAACCAAAGAATAATGTTCTGGGTCCATGAGAGGGATTTAGGTCAGGATGCATGGAACAATGGGAATGCCGGTAATGATTGGTGGTGGGATGCATTGTCTTGGGCAAATCATGCTGACTTAAGAGTTAAAATAGAATGTAGAACAGACGCTTATGATAGTGATGGCGGTATGTCTTATTTGAGTTTAGGAACTTGTACGGATTATTATCAAGACGGTTCTACTTGTAAAAATACACAATATACAGACTCATGTATAGATTCAAATATTTTAAGAGAATATTATGTTTCTGGTTTAGGATGTGCTAATGTTACTAAAAGTTGTTCAGATTATGGTTCGAATTACGTTTGCTCTGCTGGAAGATGTAGATATATTGGTGGCGGTGGCGGTGGAGGCTGTTTAGTAGAAGGCACGAAAATATTAACGCCTAATGGATTCAAAAACATAGAAGATATAAAAGTAGGCGATATGGTCATAGGTTATAAAGATGGCAAGAAAATAGAGACAAAAGTTACGAGAAAAGTGACTCATTTTGGTTTCTGGGATATCTATTATTACAGAGGAAGTTGGTTCACAGAAACCCATAAGATTTATCCAGCATGGGATGGCGAAGCAACTATAGCTTCAATTCTATCAGATGTCAAAAAGCAGTATACAGGAACAGTTTATGACATAGAAACAGAAACACACAACTACTTTGGAGAAAATGATTTGCTAATTCATAATATGTTCATGAAAATGCCATTAATGGTATAACTAGACTGATATAATTTTTTCTTTTTCATTAACTTCAAACTTAATAGACAAGAATTTTTCTATAACCCACATGTTTGTTCTGCAGTGATTTGTAATTTCTGCAACAGAAATCTTTGAGTTACCTGCTAATGCCATATAAAGAAGAATTTGGTCTGCCATATGTTCATCCAAACAAGCATTAGAATTAATTTGCTTCATTATAGCTTTTGCACATTCTTCTCCAATTTTTTCTGCTGGTTTTCCTAATTCTCCATAAATGGTTGAACCTAGAACTGAATTCTTGCAATGAGCATGTATATGAGTAGTTGAACCTGGAGAAAATGTATCAACATACTCAAAATATTCACAATCGAATTTAGGTATTATTTTCTTTGCACCTTCAATTTGTCTTTCAGCAACTTTTGATTTTTCTAAAGACTTGCTGACAATACTTCTAATGTCATATCTGTTTACAATACCCCTTTCTGCCAAATTTATTGGTTTTAATATTTTACAAGGGTTTATTTTAACTTTAACCTTCCCTCCACCCTTGGGGTAAAAACCATATTTTAATATTTCAGATTCAATCTTGATTCCCATTTTTTCTACGTTTCTGCAAAAAACTTCTTGGAAATATTCTATATTAGGGCTCCATTTAACGTCTGTTCCACCAATTATTTCCAGTTCAACTTCTTTGTCAGCATGAATGCATATGGGTATCAATGTCTGAAGAACCAGAGTTATTGAACCAGCTGTTCCGATGTCTATAGAAAAATTCTCATTTTTTATTTTGTTTGGCATGAATTCTATACAATCACTACCAATTTTAGCATTCTTTAATTCTGCGTTGCATATTTTTGCAGCAGCTTCTATTCCTTTTAGGTGCTGAGCTTGCAGGCCAGGATTCTTTCTGCCCTTTCTTATATTAAACATCTTACATGGTTTACCAGTAATTGCTGACAAAGCAACAGAAGTTCTAATTGTTTGTCCTCCACCTTCTAAGTAAGAACCGTCAATTAATATCAATTGTGTCACCATTCTTCGGCGCAGTCGCATCAAACCCTCTGCCACGAAGCTCGGTAGCAAACCTTTCACAATTATCTCCATGTATACAAACAACCTTTTCAGGTTTGATTTTATTCACAAAATCAAATAAATCATCTCTACCACTATGTGCAGAAAAATCAAAGGCATGAATTCCCATTTTAATTTTCAGATCAAATCCTTCAGTGACGAACCTACCAGTATCAACAAGGTACCGACCAGCAGTTCTAGGGAGTATAAACCCAGTGAATATGATAGAACTTTCAATATTATCATACAGATATTTTACATACATAACAGAAGGACCGCCCTCGAGCATGCCGGAAGAAGTTACAATTGCACAAGGTTCTTTTGTTATCTTCTTCCTTTCATCATTTGAATAAATCGGCTTGACATCATCCAAAGCTTTTCTCAGAGCTTTAGGGTCTTTAATGAACTCTGGATAGTTCAAAGCTATTTCAGTTGCTTCCTTTGCCATGCCGTCAAGATAAATTGGGAAGTTTGCTTTGAAACGATCTAAAATCATTAAAATTTCTGCTGCCCTGCCAACAGCAAAGCACGGAAGCACTGCTACACCTCCGTTTGAGATTGTTCCTTGTATTGCTTCAAAAAACTTTTTCTCAGTTTCGTTTCTATCTGGATGATTTCTATTTGAATAGGTGCTTTCTAAAATTAGGACATCTACATTTTTTGCGTCAATTTTTGCACCATTTAGAAGACGCGTAGGATTAGTATTGAAGTCGCTAACGTAGAGAATTCTTTTTCCATTCATCTCTATCAACGGTGCTATGCTTCCAGGTATATGACCAGCGTCAAATACATCCATTGAAAAGTTTTCAGCTTCGAATCTTTGTCCATATGTCACTCTAGCTTCATTCTTCTTCATTTTCTCGATGTCACTTTCTCCAAAGTGTTTAACGAATCCTTTTATTCTTCCAATTTTTAAACTATCTTTCAAAAGCAAATGAGCTTGATCAAATGTAGCTATTGTTGAAAAAGTAGGAAATTTAGACTTGCGATAAAGAACTGGTATCGATCCACAGTTATGTACAACTATTCCATTTGCTATATAATTTGAATGCCCTGGGACTGTTAGATCGAAAACTCCGTTTGCATCAAGTTCTATTTCTTTTATAGACTTTACAGGTTCCCATCCAACATTAGAGTTAACTATATTCTTTAAATAAAGAAGTTCTTTGTATACTTCCCTGTTTTTTTCTTTAGCAATACCTAGTAATTTAGTTACTAAGTTATTAGTAGCTTTTCTAGATAATTTATGCCCATGTAAATAGTGATAATAACGAATACCTAAACGTCTAAGGTCTATCTTTCTGAGGCCAATTTTTTCTCCAAATTCGATAATAGTTTTACCTTCAATTGGAATTAAATCTATTTTTGGTGCACATGCATTACCCATTTTCAAAAGAATTTTTTTGAATTTTTTATTTTTAGTTTTATCTGAAAATCCTATAAACTCATCAAATATTTTTAGAGACGTTGGATTCGAAATAGATAATTGATACTCTTCTTTACCTCCAAAAGTAGATTTAGATTGGTCCATTTCATATATTTGACTATTAATTCCGAAACGAAGCATTAAAATTTGAATTTGTTGCATCAATTCTTTACTAGAGCTGCATAACACAATTGAATGATGCTTTACGCTGCCTTCCGCATCAAAAATTCCCCTTAGAAACGAAGCTATTTCATTTTTTTTGGACTTGCATATGATTTGTGGTACTGTTCTAAGTCTGCTTTTTTGAAGTATTTCAGGTACAAATACTTTTAACCATTTCATTAGCTTAACTGAAAATACTCTTAATCTATTACGTTCCCTTGAATGAATATGTGATTTTAATCCTAGGCAACTTTTTACAATTCCTGCATAAAAAATAAGATTATTTATATTTTTATCCGTGCAATTAAATCCTACACTTTCAAAGTCGCCATCACCGCACATATAACCTAAAAGTTGCATGAGTTCTTCGTTAACTGATGATGGAAAACCATTCATTCTTGGTAGTTTTTGAGTAGTTCCTTCAATATCTGCCTTATTTATTACAGCTATATAATCTCCTAATTTTAATTCGGCAGCTTTTTTCATGCTGTATGATAATCCACTTAAAGTAAAAAACTGATGTTCAGGAGTTATTTTTATAGTATGACTACGTGTAGACATTTCTAACATTTTACCAGAGTAGTTAATCTTACCACGCTGCAAACATGGAATATTATCCAGTCTCATGCTATTATCGAAATCAACTGCTGGTACCAATCTTTCAGATGTAACATCTTTTATTTTACTTATTTCTCCATTACTTAATTGTACAAAAGTATCTGGATGTAAACAGTGGTCAAGATGAGCATGACCTAAAACCAGATTATCAACTTTGTTAGCTGGCTTTGGAATCTCGCTAGTCTCAACCTTGACTCCATAGTCGAAGAGGATATTCTCTTTACCTTCTATTAGAATGGCATTTCTTCCGACCTCTCTGCCTCCGCCTAAACAATTAATTCTCATAGTTATAACTCTTTGACCTTATCTATATTTATATTTTCTGTTTTTAATTCTAAATATGCTTATTAAAAATGCCTTGATAGTTACCATGGACAACGATAGAAGAGTAATAAAAAATGGTGACATTCTCATTGAAGGAAATAGAATAGTGAAGATTGGAAAGGACATTGAAGAAAAGGATGAAGATATAATAGATGCTAAAGGAATGGTCGCCTTACCTGGGTTCGTTAACACTCACACTCATTCTTCCATGACTTTATTGAGGGGTTATGCAGATGATTTGCCTTTAATGAAATGGTTAAAGGAGTATATTTGGCCATTAGAGGCTTTACTAAAGCCAGAAGATTGCTACATAGGATCTAAATTGGCATGTTTGGAGATGATTAAAGCGGGAATAACAACATTTTCTGACATGTATTTTTATATGAGCAATGTGGCAAAGGCAGTGGAAGAATCTGGAATAAGGGGGATTCTCTCTTATGTTATAAACGATTCAATGCCAGAAAATTTTGCAGGAATAACAGCGACTAAAAGATTTTTAAATGAAGTTAAAAAGTCTGAAAGAATTATCCCGATAATAGGACCTCATTCTCCTTATGCATGTTCTAAAGAAACTTTGCAAAAATCCAAAGAGATGGCAGATGATTTGAAAACATTAATTCATATACATGTTTCAGAAACAAGGGAAGAGGTGGAAGAAAGCAAGAGAAAGTTTGGTTTAAAACCAATTGAATATTTGAATTCTATAGGATTGCTAGGCTCCAACTTAGAAATAGCTCACTGTGTTTGGGCAGATACTAATGAAATAAAAATGCTTGCAAAGAACAATGTTAAAATAAGTCATTGTTCGGTTTCAAATATGAAACTCTCTTCAGGAGTAGGCCCGATAAATTATATGCTAGAAAATGGATTGATTGTTTCAATGGGCAGTGACGGTCCATGTTCGAACAACAGATTAGATATTATTCAAGAAATGAAATTTTGTTCATTACTACAGAAAGTCTCTTTTATAGATCCAACAGCTGTTCCAGCAGAAAAAGCCTTGGAGATGGCAACAATAAATGGAGCAAAGGCACTCAAACTTGATGATAAGATTGGTTCAATAGAAATTGGAAAAATAGCAGACATTATTTTAATGGACTTCAACAAACCTCATTTAACACCAATGCATAATGTCTACTCGCATATAGTGTACGCCTCGCAAGCTTCAGACGTTGACACAGTCATATGCAATGGAAAATTATTAATGAGGAAAAGAAAAGTTCTAACACTTGATGAGGAAGAAGCAATGGAAAAGGCCGAGTTAGCAAAAGAAGATTTATTAAGTAGAAAATAAACACTAATAACTATGAAAATTGTTATTTCACTCGGCGGATCTTTGCTAACAAGAGAACTTACTTCTGAGAACTTTAGAAGCTATGCAGATGTTATGCTTAGATTGCGGGATAAGGGCCATAAACTTATTGTTGTGTGCGGCGGGGGAAAAGTTTGCAGAGAGTACAGGGACGTGGCAAAGGGCTTGGGTGCTGATAACGAACAAATGGATTTTATAGGAATAATGGCGACGCATCTGAACGCTTCTACTTTTGTGACTGCAGTAGGCAAGGTCGGTTATCTAGTGAGATGGAAAAGTCTGAAAGAAGCAATGAAGGAAGTTAAAAAGAATTTTGGAAAGAAAATTCTAGTTGCAGCTGGTTATGACATTGGGACTTCTAGCGACTATGACGCTGCTGCTTTAGGAGAAGTGATAAAGGCAGATATGCTGATTAATGCGACGAACGTTGACGGCGTCTACACTGCAGACCCTAAGATAGATCCAACCTCAGAGAAGCTTAGAAAAATAAGCTATAATGAATTTGAGAAGATAATGATGAAGAATGCTCAAGTTCCAGGAGAATATAGGTTCTTTGATATAAAGGCGACCAGGTTAGTAAGAAAATATAAAATTAAAACTATTTTCATAGACGGCAGAGACCCAGAGGAGATTATAAGAGCTGTAGAAGGAAAGCATAATGGAACAACGGTCTCTTGACTTTAAATAAATAAAATAAAAAATATAATCTGATTTGAATGGACATAGAAACGAGGCTAGAACTAATAACAAGAGCTCCTATAGAAGAGGTTGTTACTGTAGAGGACCTCAGAAAACTTCTAGAAACAAAAACAAAAATAACAGCCTATGATGGATTCGAAACATCAGGTTTGATGCATTTAGGTTCTGGCGTTCTAAGATCAATAAAAATAAATGACTTGTTCGAAGCTAATGTTAATTTCATACTTCTAATTGCTGATTGGTATGCTTGGATAAATAACAAGATGGGTGGAAACCTAGACTTGATTAAAAAAACAGGAGATTATTTCATAGAGGGTTGGAAAGCATGCGGAATTGATATGAACAAAGTTAAGATTATGTGGGCGTCTGACTTGGTTAAGGACTCTGAATATTGGAAGAATGTCATAAACATCTCAAAACAAACGACGATTCAAAGGGCAATAAGAGCAGGGACTATAATGGGTAGAGAGGAGGCTGATATGCAATATGTTTCTCAAGTTTTGTACCCAATGATGCAAACTTATGATCCTTTTTACTTGGGAGCAGACATCTTGCAACTAGGTATGGACCAAAGAAAGGCAATGATACTGACGAGAGAGGTTGCACCTAAAGTCGATGGAAGCATAAGGATCGCTGCCATGCACCATCTGCTTATGGGACTGCAGGGCAACCAAAGAATGGGCCCAGCTGAGGCAAAGATGAGCAAGTCCATTGCTGCAAGTGCAGTTTTCATTCATGATACTAAAGAGCAAATAGAAAGTAAAATAAATAGTGCCTTTTGCCAACCGAAGGATGCGGAAGGCAATCCGATCCTAGAGATTTGGAAATATATAGTCTTAAGAAAATTCAAGTCACGATTTATTAAAAGAAAAGGAAAACCAGATTTGGAAATCCAAAAATATGAAGAACTAGAAAAAACCTATAGAGAAGGAAACTTGCATCCAGCTGATTTGAAAAAAGAAACTGTAGAAGCATTAGATGAAATTTTAAAACCAGTTAGGGAATATTTTGAGAAAAATAAAAAAGCAAAAGAGCTATACGAGCTTGTTAAGAGTTCAGTAGTGACTAGATGATTTTATGCTTGACATAAAACTTATTAGAGAGAATCCAAAAATTGTTGAGGAAAATCTAAAGAAAAGAGGAGACTTGGAGAAATTAAAGTTATTAAAAGCTTTGATTGAAAGCGATAAGAAGTATAGAGAAGAATTGCAAGAATTAGAGAAATTAAAGCATGATAGAAATGTTATTTCTGATGAAATTGCAAAATTAAAGAAAGACGGAAAGGACACGTCTAAAAAGATAAAAGAGGCTTCAGAATTACCTGAGAAGATTAAAAAGTTGGAAGAAGATGTTTTAAAGCAAAAAGAAATGATTGATTTCACTATAATGAGAATACCAAACTTGATCCATGATTCTGTGCCAGTTGGTCAAGGTGAAGAAAAAAATGTTGTTATAAAAACCTTTGGAAAACCTCCTAAGTTTAATTTTCAACCCAAAAATCATTTGGAGATTCTTAAAAACCTTAATTTGATAGATGACGAGAGGGCAGAAAAAGTAACAGGAAGAGGATTTTTTTATCTGAAAGGGCCACTAGCTCTTTTAGATAGAGCCTTGCAAAGCTATGCAATAGAATTTTTGATGAAGAAAGGATACTTGTTTATCTATCCTCCTCACATGCTAAGGAGAGAACCTTATAGTGGAATGATAGATTTAGCTGATTTTGAAAACGTGATGTATAAAATTGAAAATGAAGACCTATATATGGTTGCTACAGCAGAGCACCCAATCGGAGCAATGTTCAAGGATGAGGTCTTAAACAAGAAGGAATTGCCAATGAAGATTGTTGGTTTCTCAACAAACTTTAGAAAGGAAGTTGGTGCCCATGGCAAGTACACAAAAGGACTTTTTAGAATGCATCAGTTCAACAAGGTTGAGCAATTTATTTTCTGCCTGCCTGAAGATTCTTGGAAATATCATGAAGAACTTCAGAAAAATGCAGAAGAACTCTACGAAAAACTAGGTTTGCATTTCCGAACAGTTGTTTTATGTTCTGGTGAGACTGGGGTGGTTTCAACAAAGACCTTTGATGTTGAATTGTGGATGGCTGATAATATTTATAGAGAAGTTGGTTCAAACTCGAACTGCTTGGATTATCAAGCAAGAAGATTGAATCTAAAATATAGAGAGAAGGAAGGACAGACACCAAAGGGATTCATCCATACGCTAAATAACACAGCTATTGCAACCTCAAGGACAATGGTAGCTTTGGTGGAGCAGTTCCAACAAAAAGATGGAACTGTTATAATTCCAAAAGTTCTCTGGCCTTACATGAATGGAATAAAGAAATTAGAAAAGATGCGCTAGTTCAAATCCTGCCCTCCACACAGCTCATGCTCAATAAATAAAGATAACTAAAGAAATCTCAATAGAGGAATAATCTATTTATTTTTTGATTTTTCTATCCCAGTTCCAGATTGCTGCGAAGACCCATCCCAAGATAAAACCTATTACAAATGTCAAGACTATCAGCAATATTGCATTAAGCATATTGAAAGAGGTTATAATCCAGACAGGTTCTATTGAATGTAGGACGAAAACCCAATCGATGAATTGCTGCAAAAGCCCTGGCATTATTGCTACGAAAAAGGCCCACACAGCATGCATTAGTGCAAAAAATATGCCAGCAATCAGTCCAATCTGATTGTTGTTTAGTTTGTCTACCATTTTAATTCCTCCTATTTTAACTATTACTAAACTTCAATTTAAACATTGTACTTCATGTTCTTCACCGCTCACCGGGAGGGCGCAATAGATATTTAAAGATTGTTATTCTATTGAAAATTAGTGATTAAATGGAGAGTATCGCAAGACAGGATATTAAAAAATTATTAGGAGAAATTAAAACAATTAGTGCTAGTTCTTCTGAAGAAGGAACTGCATTTTTAATTCTAAATATGTTTGATTTAGCTAAAGGAAGATTAGTAAACAAAGATATAATTAGAATAGCTTATTCAGAAAACAATCAAGCTCCTGAAGGTCTTAGGAGTATAGCAGGAAGATATGTAAGTGGAGTTATAGACCAAGCAAAAGCAGAAAAAGAAATAGATGAAATGAAACAAGCTTATCAAAAAGTTCTATCTGAAGAATATAGTCTTAAAGGCTCAAAACCTTCTGCAATATTCTTAGGATAATTGAATATAAGATGATTAGATGACAGAAGATATCAATGTTCTTGATAAAGCTTCTTCTA
>CAZYZB010000011.1:0-24197 GCA_964651405.1 uncultured archaeon | reverse complement strand
TGTTAATTCTATCATCTTCATATAAAATAAAGGAGAATTTAAATGCCATTTGAAAATAGACGATTCGGAAACAGAGGCAGTAGCTTTGATAGAGGCCCAAGGGAAATGCACAAAGCTGTTTGTTCTGAGTGTGGAAAGGAATGCGAAGTTCCATTCCAGCCAACAGAAGGCAAGCCTGTCTTTTGTAGAGATTGTTTTGCTAAAAAAGCACCAAGAAGATTTTAGTAATTTCTAAGAGATTAGATTACTATCTTTGTTAGTGTGAACTATAAATTATGTTTCATTGGGTTATTTTCATATATCTTATTGAAGTTTACAAGAATTCTAGAGCGCTGCTGCCTCATCTTTGCAAGCATCGCATACCCATTTATCATTAACGTTATGAAGCTCTTCTGAATAATTACCACATAATTCGCATTCGCCTTCGTTAGTTTCTTCTACAACCTTTTCAGGCCCTTCAATTCTTAGATGCTCTGTTGCTATCTCAAGTGCCGCTGGTGCAACTTTGGCGATTTCTCTTGTTGATATTATACCAATCAACTTACCCATAGAAACGACAGGTATTCTTTCATACTTGTATTTTGACATTGCTCTTGCTACTTCGGAAATGTCAGCGTCAGGAAGGCAAGATGCCAGTTTTTTACTCATTACTTCCTTTAAAGTGACTTTTGAAGGCAACTTGTTGTTTGCTATAACCTTGTTTATTATGTCCTCTCTTGTTACAATGCCTATTGGGTTGTTACCTTCAACCACAATAACGCTTCCAACGTCTTCCTTTTTCATGGTTTTTGATGCTGCAAGAACTGTCTGACTAGGCTTAGCAGTTACTACCCTAGTTACCATAGCGTCTTTAACCTTTATCCCCGTTGCCATGCTATTTTCTATATTTTTAAATTATTTAAAAATATGCATAGCGGAAAGCCTAAAATAAAATCATTAAATTGACAACAAGTCAAAATAATATATACGATAAATTTATAAACTCTATTCGTCAATATATGTTCTATGGATGCTCAAGGACTAGCAAAAGAGAACTTAGCTAAGAGAATAGCTGGTGAAATCGTTCTTAGTAATGAGGCTGGAAAGGTAATCCAAAAATGGAGAAATATCTTCAAAGAACCGCAAAGAAGACTAGCGGATGAAATGAAGATAATGCCATCAGTTATTTCTGATTATGAGAACGGCAGGAGGAAATCCCCTGGTATTAAGATTGTCAAGAGAATAGTAGAAGCAATGATATCTATTGATGAAAAGCTTGGAGGGAAGATCATACAGGAGTTTGCAGAACTGCCAACTAAGACTGCGCTATCAGATGCTGTCCTAGACATGAAAGAGTTTGACACTCCTATAAGCATAAAAGATTTTTGCAAGACAATAGACACACCAATAACAGTAAGAGAAGATCTTGCTAACAGAAATATATATGGCTATACTGTGGTTGACAGCCTAAAGGCAATAATAGACCTTTCTCCAATTGACATGGTAAAACTATATGGATTAACCAGTGAAAGAGCTCTGATATTTATAGGAGCACATAGAGGAAGAAGCTCGATGGTAGCATTAAAAGTCACTAACCTAAGACCTGGAATAGTCATTCTTCATGGCTCAGAGAAGATAGATGAGTTAGCTAAGAGAATAGCAGAGTTGGAAGGAATACCATTAGGTATAACCAGAGTAAAAGATAAAGACGAATTAATAAAATTATTGAAGAACAATTTTTAGCCTACCCGTTCATTGCTAGTCGAATTCGAGTTTATTTTATTTTTATATTATTTATTAATAATAATAACATTGTTATATGAAATGAAGGTTATTATTAATATTAATATTAAAAAATTTTAAAATAACTACATAAGAACCTTACGGGTGTCTGCTTCTTTTGGAGAAATAACGTTGTTATAACCTTCATTTTCCCTTCATATGAATATTTTCCTAAGGAAGTGATGGGGTTAACGTGAAGTAAAGTATATAATGCTTCATCATCTTAACTTCAGAAGAAACAAAGGTCTTAAAATGGAAGAAAACATTTTCAATAAGTTCTTACAAACACCCCCTCTATTTGTAAACAGAGAGGCTTTAACAATATCATACATACCAGAGGCTATTTCTCATAGAGAAAAGCAAATAAATGACTTGGGGAGAATATTGGCGTCAGCATTAAAAGGTGGGAGACCTAGCAACGTATTCTTATATGGAAGGACTGGAACAGGCAAAACTTTAGTTTCAAGATATGTTGGTTCTGAATTGGAAAGAATCAGTCAGAGCAATGGAAATAAAATTAAAATCCTTTATGTAAATTGTAAAATGAAGAAGATAGCTGACACTGAATATAGATTATTAGCTGAGTTATCCAAAGAATTAGGTAAAGAAGTTCCATTTACAGGCTTGCCTACTAATCAAGTCTATCATATGTTCTTTGAAGGTTTGGATAGTTGCAATAAAACAGTTATTATAATTATTGATGAAATAGATGCCTTAGTTCAAAAGACAGGTGATGGGATACTTTATAACTTGACTAGAATCAATCAAGAATTGAAAACCTCTAAACTTTCAATTATAGGAATAACTAATAACCTTGGCTTCATAGAGTCTTTAGACCCAAGAGTTAAAAGTTCCTTAAGTGAGGAAGAACTTATATTCCCACCATATAATGCCTTACAATTGCAAGACATTTTACGAACTAGATCATCTTTAGCTTTCGCTCCTAATTCATTAGAACCAGGGGTTATAGAAAAATGTGCTGCATTAGCTGCTCAAGAACATGGCGACGCCAGAAGGGCCTTGGATTTGCTAAGAGTGGCTGGTGAATTAGCTGAAAGGAACTGTGAAGAAAAGGTTTTAATAAAGCATGTTGACATGGCTCAAGAAAAAATAGACATAGACAGAGTTTTAGAGATAGCCAAGGCGCAGCCTAAGCAAAGCCAGATAGTCTTATATACAATAATACATTTGGCAGAGAAAAACAAAGAAATACAGACAGGGGAAGTTATAGATAATTATCAGTCTCTTTGCGCTAACCATAATCTAAAACCATTAACACAAAGAAGAATTTCAGATTTAATCGCAGAGCTTGACTTGTTTGGTATAATCACTACAAAGATAATCTCAAAAGGAAGATATGGCAGAACAAGGGTTATAACCCTAAACTTATCTGATTATATTTTGAAAAGATTAAAGAATCTTCTGTACGAAATATTCTTATGACTCACAATCATGTAAAGAATTTAATAAACCTAGGATATTTGGTAGACGAGTCTATATTAAATTTAATAGAGAACATAGATGAGGATAACTTCTATAGACTAATAGAAGGCCTTAAAAAAGAAAATACCTTCATAATAAACAACGATTTAATTAAAAAGATTCTTGTCAACGATATTAACATAGTTAAAGAAATCACACATGTTAACAGATTTACTATGCAGGATTTTGTTAAAAATTTAAATGTAAGGTACTCTGCATTGCAGAGCATTCTAATAAAAAGACTTGAATTCTCAGATTTGGTTTCAATCAACAAAATAGGTGTCGGTAATGCTACTGTGATATGCTTGGTTAAGGAAAAAAATGAAAAAGAAAATGAATTTGTATTGAGTTTAGAGGACCCAACAGGCGAACTTCAGGTAATTATGCCAAAAAATATAGGAGAAAAATTAAACCTAGACGATGTAGTTGCTGTTTCTGGAAGAGTAAACAACAAGATTTTGTTTGCTGAAAAATTAATTTATCCAGACGTTCCTATAAGGCCAGTTAATTACACTTCAGAGAGCATTAGGATTGCGTTCTTAGAGAAAGATAAGGATTATGACTCTAATTATGTTTTTTATGTTGATGAAATAAAAGATAAGATAAAAAACAAAAACTATACAATAAAAAATCCATGTCTAATTGAAATCCAAGGCATACTGATATTAATAATTTCTGATTTAAACCCATTGGAGTTGTTAAGAAGAAGGTATGCTAACATAGGAAATATAGATTTTATACTTGAACCTGTACCAGACATAATTTTTTCTGACAAAGAGTTTAATACTAATTACAAAGGAATTACAATCGTCTCACTAAACAAAATAATTGATTTGAAAAATAGAGAAGTTAGCAACATTTGATTTATAAAAAAGTATTTTCTATTACCAAAAAGGCTTTAAAGTTCAAATGCGAATAAGAGTCTTATGGAATTACAAATTCTAGATTGTGATTACACAGTTGTTAACAATAAACCAATAGTCAGGTTATTCTGCAAGAACATTCAAGGCGAGTCTATCTGTGTTTTTTATGATAAATTCCTGCCATATTTTTATCTACATGGAGAAGAGAACAAATACCCACAAATAATTGATGAAATAAAAAAGAGATTTCCGAACCTTAAAATTGAAGTCGTTGAAAAATCACTGCCAATAGGTTACCAGCCTCCCGTAAAAGTATTAAAAATAATCGGCAACGACCCAAGTGTAACACCTGAGATAAGAGAGTATGTTAAAAACTTTGGAACTCCATATGAGGCAGATGTTTTGTTCAGATACAGGTTTATGGCAGATTATGATTTAAAAGGCATGGGATGGATAAACGTTGAAGGGAAATTCACGAAGACAACCACTGTAAAATGCAAAGCGTTCATAGCAGATTCTATAAAGCCTATAGAAATATTAAAAAATGCTCCTCTAAAAATTTTATCACTTGATATAGAATGCCTACCAGAAGAAATTAGATTGCCAATCCCAGAAAAGGATAAAGTCGTTATTATAAGCTTAGCCTTTAGCCCAGAATACAAGGGCAATGACCATTTGGTCATTATTGCAAAGTATGTAAAACCCAGTAATAATGTCATTGCATGTAAAGATGAAAAAGAAATGCTAGAGAAATTCAAAGAGGTTCTGGATGATTATGATGCAGATGTTATATGCGGGCATAATATAAACGGGTTTGATTTACCGTTTTTAATAAAACGTTTAGAAGTCTTGGGTGTAAAAAGAGACTTGGGAAGATCAGAAAAGCCTGCTATGTCAAGAAAGCTTCAATATAGCTATATCCCAAACGTTTGCAGCAGAGTTATAGTTGATACATTTGAAATTTTCAAGAGAGACCCTTGGGTAAAGTTCAAACGTTATGACTTGGGCACGATTTCAAAACAACTCCTCGGTGAAGAGAAAATTGACATCGGTAGCGATCATATAAAAACAGTAAGAGAGATGTGGAATGGTAATGGAATAGACAAATTCATAAGTTATGCGGAAAAAGACGCTGAACTTGTTTTAAGATTGGTTGTCGAAAGACGTTTGTTAGACAAATTCCTAGAAGTAGCAAAGGCATGCGGTCTGCTATTACAGGACTGTTTTGGCGGTCAGTCACAAAGGCATGAATTTAGATTGCTCAAAGAGTTTAACAAAAGAAATTTCATAGTTCCTTGCAAGCCAGTCGATTTCTCAGACGTTGATAGGGAGCAGCATGGTCTAAAAGGTGCTCTAGTTCTAGACCCAGAAATAGGACTTCATGAATGGGTTATTTGTTTAGACTTTACTAGTATGTATCCGTCTTTAATCAAAGCATTCAACATATGCACGACTACGTATCTAACTAATGGAGAGGATGTTGAACATTTTGTCTCACCTTATGGAACTAAATTTGTAAAACCTAGTGTCTTAAAAGGTATTATACCTATTGTTGTTGAGGACATCTTAAACACTAGAGCTAATGTTAGAAAACAACTGAAACTAGAAAAAGACACAGAAAACAAAAGAATTCTTCAAGCCAAACAACTTGCTTTGAAAGACCTTTCAAACAGCCTTTATGGATATACAGGCTATGCTAAGTCAAAACTATATGTTATGGATATTGCAAACACAATAACTGCATTTGGAAGAGACACTATAACTAAGACTAAAAAATTAATAGAAGAGAACTTCCCTGTAAAAGTAATTTATGCAGACACAGACTCTGTTTTTATAAAATCAGACGTTAAAGACCTTGACGAAGCTGAGGAATTTGGCAAAAAAATATCCATATTTGTTTCTGGAAAACTTTATGGCCTAGATTTAAAATTCGAAAAAGTCTTCAAATCATTTTTAATTGAGACAAAGAAGAGATATGCAGGTTGGACATTTGAAAGAGACGATGACAAATGGATTGATAAGATGGAAATGAAGGGTATAGAAACTGTTAGGAGGGACTGGTGTCTCTTAGCGTCTGAAACAATGCTCAATGTTCTTAACATAATTCTAAAAGAAAAGAACATCAGCAAAGCCTCAAAATATGTTAGAAGCGTGGTTGACGACCTTGCAAAAGGTAAAATACCATTAGAGAAGTTGTCAATTGTAAAAGGAGTAACCAAATCTTTAGATAGTTATAATGGTGTTCAGCCACATGTTGAATTAGCTAAGAAACTTGCTCAAAGAGATAAATCGAGGTCATTAGTTGGCGAGAGGCTCGAGTATGTAATAGTTAGGGGCAATCAATTGATGTCGAAAAGAGCTGAGGATCCACTGTTTGTTAAAGAAAAAGGATTAGAAATAGATCCAGAATATTATATATACAATCAATTGCTTCCACCATTAGAGAGAATATTCGAGGTTTGTGGGATTACTGCTTCTGAGCTGTTAGAAGGCGTTAAGCAAAAAAGTCTTTTAGACATGCTTAATGGACAGAAAAAACAATTATCTCCAGAAGAAACAATTTTGAAAAATTTCGAATCAGTCACATGTAAGAAATGCGGTTGGGAGTTTAGAAGACCTACATTAACTGGCAACTGCCCAAAATGTTCGAGTACACTGTACTTTGCATCTTCAGGTTCAATTGGAAAAACTGTAGACATGACGAACTAATCATAAAATGTTAATACCCATAAAAAATAAAATCGTTGGTATTAACAAACAACCCATCATATGAGTTCTTTTTATTCCAATTTTATTTGGAATTAAACCAATAGCTAATGATGCTATTAAAACTAAAATTCCAGTCAGACCTGAGAATAATATAGTTAAGAGAAAGAGGAATATGGAAGTTGATATGCAAAGTTTCTTGTAATTTATTTTCTTTAGGAATTTTAATGCAAACTTAGTAAATTTCAAGCTTATTATTGTTGCTATAGATGCTGTAATTAAAATAAAGGCTATAAAAATCATAGCCTCTTTAAAACCAATTTCTAAAAGCTTGCTGATTCCAACAGCTATTCCTGAACGAGGGTTTTTAATTAACCATAGTGCCAATATTGAATAAACTATATCAGAACTTGTAATAGCACCGATTGAAATCAAGAAACTTCTCTCATCTCGCTTTTTTTGAAACACTTGTTGGGTTAATATTGTCGATTGTGTTGCTCCAACCCCAGGCAGTATTCCAGCAACTATGCCTGCTAAACTTCCAATTCCTATGCACGATAAGAGATTCTTTCTTTCTATTTTTTCCTCTTCAAAACTAAAGCTTTCAGGTAAGCTAGACTGTTCAAATATCGATATCAAAATCATAGGCAAACCGAATAAACCTGTTAAGAGTGGAAACAACATATCATCTGATAGGTTGTTTAAAACAATTAGACCTAGGATTCCTGATATTATAAAAACAAACAAAGAATAAAATTTATTTCTTCCATGTTCAGATAGGACCATATAAATAACAACAAATATCAAAATCCATTGAACATTGGGTCTTATAAAATTATACAGGACCGGAACTAGAAAAGTAAACAAAGGTAAAGTAAGAGTTGAAAATAAAACACCTCCCAAGCAGCCAGTAATGCACAGTTTTATTGCCTCATAACCTCTCCCTTGTAAAAGTAACTTATGACCAGGTAAAATTCCTAGAACATTAGAGTCTTCAGGAGCGCCGAGGAGTATGGATGGAATAAAACTAACAAAAGAGTTTACCACCCCAGAAGAAAGCAATATTATTGCTGTAGGCAATGGACCGAATAGAGATGACAAGCCTAAAATTATAGGTATGGTATTGTTTGGATGAAGACCAGGAAGCAGGCCAGCTGCTATTCCTAGCAAAACTCCTATTATGAATGCTAAAAGCAGTTCTAACATGCTTGATAACAGCCAATATATCAAAATAATCTATTTTTCATGTGGAATAGTAAGAAACGTTTAAATACAGAATTCTTAAAGAGAATAATTATTTTTCCTCTTTTTCTTCGACTTCTGACATTATCCTTTTAACTTCCTCTCTCTGTTCGTTGGTAAGCTCAGTAAAAGGTTTGTTAAATAGCCTTTTTGATGTCATGTCCATTAATTTTTTCCATTCCTCTCTTATAACATCCTTCTTATCAACTTCCTCTTTTTTTGCATCACTCTCGACCTTCTTCTCTATTAATTTTTCAACTTTAATTTCCTTTTCATCAAGTTTCTTTTCACTTTTGTCTTTTACTCTATCTTCTAATACCCTTTGGGCAACTATTGCGAACGCCGGTCTTGTTATAATAACACCAATAAAAATCCCTAGCAGGGTTGTTACTGCAAAACCTCTCATCGCACCCATACCAACAAAAATCATCGGAACTACGGATGCTATTATTGTTGCAGCAGCGCTAAATACGTAAAAGAAAGCTCTCTTTATTTTCTGTTTTTTACTATATAATTTTTCATCTTCTTCATCTCCGCCACCAAGCATCTCATCTATTATTATTATTTGGTCATTTGTTCCAGTGCCTATTGCAGCTATTAATCCTGCAATTGAAGATAAATCAAGTGTCCATTTTATTAAAGCAGCACCTCCCAAAGTCAATATAAGTTCTGAAATACTCCAAATCATGTTAGGTAGCAATATTTTCAAACTTCTGTACCTAATATAAAGAACAGTAGCAACTGTTATGCTTGCGACTATGACAGCAATTAGGGTTGCTTCAATAAACTCTCTCCCTAGATTTGGAGAAATCTGGTCTGCCCTTATTATTTCTAAACTCACAGGCAAAGAACCAGACTTTAAGATACTTTTTAGCATTAACTGCTCTTTAACAGCATCATCTCTAGTTTTTCTAAAGCCTGTTATTGCTGGCGTTGTATAAGCTTGCCCTTTCAAGTCTGCAGCTATACTAAGTTCAGTTATTAAATTCTCATCTAAATACAAAAATATTTTGCTATCTAAATATTTACTTCCTGAGCTCGGGTCAGTTATAACTTTCAAGTCTTTAGTAATTTTAGCAAACCTTTCTGCACCCTCGGTTGTAATGAAAACCTGGAAATTAAATTCATAGCCGCCGCTAACTTGCATAATTCTTGATGTGCATATTCCTGGTTGGTCTTGCAAACAGACAGACTTTATATCGCTTCCAGAAAATACAGTAAAGAACAGAACAGCAGAATCATTCGTTATATTAGTTAATTGGAATGGCACGCCTTCAAGTGTAGAGCTTTCATTTAGTCGTAATAAAGTATTGTTTATCTCTATTGAGTCATTTTTTAAAGCTACTGTATAATCTTTTTCCAAAGTTATTTTTCCAGAGTTATTTGAGAAAGTAACTATTCTTGGTATTTTTCCTTCAAATTTCCCTTCCTTTGCCAGCAAGTTTTCGATCTCTTTTTTTGAGGCTCCAGCCATTTCTATTTGTATGAAGCTATTTCCATTAACATCTTTTATAGGTTGAAACTTCGCTTCCTTTAAACCAAAAACATTAATCCTAGTTTCCAGTGTCGACGTTATTTGTTGAATAACAGAATCTGGTACGCTAGTCTTAGGCTTTAGTAGGACTCTTGTTCCTCCTACTAAATCTATACCAAATTGAAGGTTAGATGACGGTATCTTACTAACAGATAACCCTAGACCTTGGCCATTCAAACTCACCAATTCTAATTTTCCAGAATGAATAAATCTAAATGTTCCAGTAAAATTTTCAAAAGCGTAAATATCATCAGGAGAGCTTACATCTTTTTCATTCACCCATGTTATCGTTTCTCCAACTTGAACTTTCCCTGAAAAAGGAGAATTGACTACTATTGACTCAACTATAACGCCTTTTTGACCCGGTGATGGAGCAATTAAAATAAGCGAAGCAGCTACACAAACTATTACAACCCAAATTCTCCATTGTCTTAAAAAATATTTTATTGTTTCAAAAGTCACTTAATCTTCCTCTCTTTTCTGTTGACATACCACATCATGAAGCCTACGTTTAATACCCAAGAGTTCATCAAATCTAGGAATAGACCAATTATCAAAACAGACGCAATTGTGTCTATTACAACAGATGTTGAGATTATAAATAATGCGAATAAAGCAACAACTGTTGTACCAACCATTGTCATTCCAGTTTTGAATGATCTTTTTATTACAGCATTATAATTCTTCTCCTTTTTCTCGGATTCTCTTAAAACTCTTGTTGCCATTAAAATGTTATCGTCGACCGAATAACCTATTAAAAGAAGTAAAGATGCAAATGCTGCTAAAGAAAGCTTTACTCCAAATATCTGAGTAAACACTAGAGTTTCTACCAAGTCTGCAATTACAGTTAAAACAAGGAAAATACTTGGTATAGGAACTTTAAATATAAAAAAAATGGTAGCTGCCATAAAAATAAATGAAAATAACAAGACAAAGCCTGCCTGTTGAAGGAATGAAGAGCCTAAAGCAGGTCCAACAGTCTGAACAGAATAATCCTCAAAATCATAACCGCCTTGCTTTAAGGTTGCTAAAACTTCTTCAGGTTTTATGCTTGCATCAAATTCAATAAAGATGGTATAAGTTGTTATGCCTCTTGCTGACCTAACGCTAGCATCATACTGCCTTAAAATGTTTTCCAAGTCAGAATCGCTCACTTGCTTTTGATAGTCTGCAATTATTTGAGTCCCGCCTTTTAGGTCTATATCTAAAAGCAATGAATTGGTCGATAAAGTGTATACTAAATAAATAGCGCAAATAATAAACAAAGATAATGGCAACAAAGCCATTCTTTTATAATTCATAAAAAATAGATATATTATAAAAGTATTTAAACTAAGGGCTAAACTATGAAAGTAGGTATAGTTGGTTGTGGAATTAATGGCGCATATTTGGCGTGGAGACTGGCTAAAAATAATGAAGTAGAGATTTTTGAGAAGAGCAATGTAATAGGAGAAAAACCTTGTTCAGAGCTTATATCTGAGAGACTATGGAATTTTATCCCAAAAAGAAAAGAATTTGTTAGAAACATTATAGAGGAACTCGTGATTCACTTCCCACAGAAAGACTTGAAAATAAAATTTTACCCAAAGATGTTTGTTGTAGATAGAAAGCAGCTAGTTAACTATATTGTTGAACAAGCAAAGCAGAGTGGAGTAAAAATTAACTTAAACAGCGAAGTGAAAAAAGTCTTCTTCATGAAGAACAAAAAACCACAGGTATCTGTTTCCGATAAGGTAATTGAGTTTGACTATTTGATAGGTTGCGATGGTTATAACTCTATAGTTAGAAGAAGTTTAGGAATAAAAGACCCATTATGCATACTAGGAATTTATACTAGAGTCAAAAAAAAGCCAAAAAGAAATATCATTGATGTTTATCCATTAAAAAATGGCATAAGCTGGGTTATACCTAGACAGAATGACGTTGAGTATGGGGTTTATGAGAGGGTTGATATTGCTAAGAATGAATTTAACAAATTCTGCGAAAGAATGAAAGTAAAACCGAAGGATATCCACTCACACTTAATACCAAGCAGACTAACTCAGATGCATAATGGCAGAGTAGCATTATGTGGAGATGCAATTGGCTTGACAAAACCTTGGTCTTATGGAGGGATCATTTGGGGATTAATTGCAGACGATATACTTATTAAAACATTTCCTAATTTTAGAAAATATGAAGAAAGAGTGAAAGACTATTTTGAACCAAAGATATTTTATTCAAAAATAGCTTTGTTTAGTGGGAAGTTCTTGGGAGACAAGTTGTCATTTTTATCGCCTAAAGAAATGTGGTTTGATGGAGATTGGGTATTTTAAATAACTCCTTCTTTAGAAATCATGATTAGAAAAGTTAAGGTTTATATAATTAATGAATATTATAAGTATAGAAACATTAATGAAAGTAAACTTGAGAAGTTATAATTTAAAAAATGTATAGTATAATTAAAAGTATAGGTGTAATGAATGATTGATTTGCTCTGTTTGAACGTACCTTACATACCTAATTTTTCTAGACCCTCTAGGTCACCATGCGTAACAAGAGGTGGAACATTCTATTACCCGATTTCTTTGGCTACTGCCTGTTCTTATGCTGAGAACTTGGGGTATAAAACAAAACTAGTAGATGCTGTAATAGAAGGATGTGATACTAATGACGTTTTGAGGAAAGTTTTCAGTTTGGCTCCAAAAGTTGTTCTGGTAGACACTTCTACACCATCCATATATAACGACATAAAATATGCTGATTTAATACAAAACAAGCTGCCAAAAGCTCAAGTTGTTCTGGTTGGAAGACATGCGACTTATGCACCAAATGAAAGCTTGAGGCAATGTTCAAATGAAAAAATAGTTGTAGCCCGTAGAGAATTTTATTCACAAGTCATTCATTTATTGCAGGGCACTAATTATTCAAGAATAAATGGCATTAGTTATAAATCAAAAGGTAAAATTGTCCATAATAAGGATGCAAAACTAATTGATCCAAACGAATTTGGATGGCTTTCTAAAATATACAAACGTGATTTATCTATGAAGAAGTATTTTTATGCCTCTACATGGAATCCATATATCCTTTTGCAAACTGCATGGGGGTGTCCGTACAATTGTAGTTTTTGCGATGAGGTCATTAAGAATGGATGGAGACATCGTTCCATTGAAGATATCATAGCCGAGTTAAAATATTTGGATAACAGTTTACCTTTCATCAAAGAAATCTACTGGGACGACCCGACTTTTGTAGTGAATGAGGATTTTACGCAACAGCTATGCAATGCTATAATAGAAAACAAAATCAAGGTGAAATGGTCGTGCGTTACTAGGGCTAACATTTCATTAGAAACTTTGAAAATAATGAAAAAAGCAAATGCAAGGACCATGCACATAGGTCTTGAATCTGCAAATCAAGAGTCATTAAACCTAGTAAACAAAGGCATGATGTTTGAGGATGAAGTTGAGTATCTAAAAAATTGTGAGAAGGTCGGAATTTTAAATCATGGCTGTTTTATTTTTGGATTGCCTGGTGATACTCATAAAACTATCAGGAGAACAATTGAAATTATAAAAACACTGCCATCAATGGATTCCATTCAAATATTCCCATTAATCCCAACGCCTTTTGAAGATATCTTCAATAAAGAATCTAAAGGCACAGCTTGGGAGTACTTAACAAAAAATAATTTCCTAGTTACAAGGGACTATTCAAGATGGCTAAATGCAAACGGCTCTTATAATTGCATGGTTTCATACCCAAAATTAACTCATGATCAAATAGAAAAATGGGTAGACATAGGGTATAAGGAATTTTATTTCAGATCTACTTACATACTCCACAAACTAAAACAGTCTATTTTAAACTGGCAAGATTTAAAAAGAAATGCAAGAGGCTTTAGAATAATGGTGGGAAGGCAAAGAAAATGAAATCCCCAAAAGTTTCAATAATCATACCCTACCTTAATAAAGAAGAGCTTGATAGATGCATTAATAGCATAAAAAAGCAAAAATACAAAAACAAGGAGATTATTTCTGGTACAGAGTCTACTGAAGGTTTCAAAAAAAGAAAGTCGATCGGATTTATGAGAAACCACTTATCTAAGAAAGCAAAAGGAGACATTTTATTGTTTTTGGATTCTGATGCGGAGTTTTTTAGTAACAACGAGCTAGATAAGCTAGTCAATCTTTTTAGTGGCTTTGAAAAAAGCGATTCAACGGTGGTCGCGATTACTGGTTTACAAGTAGCATCAAAGAGAAATTCACTTTTAAATTGGCTCGTTGGGTTAGATTACGAAGAAAGAATAAAAAGTATGGGAGAGAGTTTAGTAGATGTTGGGGCTTCTACCATAATTGCAATTAAAGCAAAAATATTTCGAGAAATTAATGGATTTATAGGATTTTCAGTGGGTGAAGATTGGAATTTTTCTGAAAAGCTATCAAAAAAAGGTTATAAGATATACCACACCAATAAAATAAAAATTTACCACTACACAGTATCGAGTTTTTTCGGGTATCTTAAAAAACAGTTCAAATATACGTGGTATAGAGTATATCATTTTAAAAAATATAAGAAAATGACAGACTCTTATACCAAACCTTCCATGATAATGCAAACAGGTTTATTCTTTTTATTAATAACTTATATACTAATTTCATATTTTGTGAACTTCCATTTCATCACTTATATTATTTTTCTATTAATATTTTTTTGGGATATTCCAATCGTATTAAGAGTATTTGAAAGAACAAAAGATATGAAGGTACTCTTGTTTCTACCTTTATCTTTTATAAGAAGTTTTGTTAGGGCAATAGCGGTTATTAAAGGATTTTTGGATTTTTACATTAGAAATAAAATTATTAAAATAAAATGAAAAATAGTACTGTGTTATCAAATTTATTTTTTTGTTCAAAACAAGGCAGCATACTTAACAATCGTACTAGTCTTTCTTCCTCGCTTTGATTATGATTGTTGGATTCAAAATCTTCAATTGGTTGACAGGAGACCACTTGATTTTTTCAATTACAAAATACTTTCTTATCATTTTCAGACCATCTTTTTTCCAATCAAAATCATGACCATGAAACTGTAGGCTATTCTTAGGTTCTAACCTCCTATCATAATAAAACATCCTCTTCTTGCCCTCTTCATCATACATGTTTATGAAGATGTTTGTTATGAATCTAATAAACTTAATTGTGCTACCCATGTTGGGCAAAGAGACTATCAAAAGGCCGTCACGCTTCAGTATTCTCCTAGCTTCTTTCAGTGCTTTTTCAGGGTGGAAAAAGTGTTCTAGTGAATCAATCATAAACACAACATTAATACTATCGTTCTTCAAGTTCAGCTTACTGGAATCGCCAACTATGAGCCTTATGTTTTTTCCATAAAAGTTTTCAGCCTTCAACAGGTCCTTCGCTTCATCTATTTTACTAGTATCTAAGTTCTTGTTAGGATAATAAAGATCTCTCTCCGTCTTAATCGGCTCTTTAGTGTCTAATCCTATTGCATTTTTGAAATTCAGTGAGAGAGTTGGTAAAAAGTAACCTTCTCCACAGCCTATGTCTATGGCGACCTTGTTCTTTGACGGTTCTGATAGATTAAGCGATTTTTTAAGTCTATCATAAGAATAGAATCTTATTATAGGGTTCTTGCTTTGATATGTTTCAGTTTTTTCCAGTCTTTTTGATTTAAATCTAGAGACTATATGTATGGGATGTTTCATAATACACCTTATCTTTAAACATTATTTCATTTTTGTTGGCTCAAAAACATACCTTTTAATGAAATACAAGCCGTTTTTTAGTTCGAACAAAGGATGTTCGAAAAACCTAGGAAGTCTTTTAATTATATAAGACTTTCTTAGATAGAATTTTCTGTATCCTTCCATTGCTATCTGATACATCTCCTTTGAAGATAGATGTGGGTAATCGAAAGTTGGGGGAGCGTTAGGATCTCCTTCCTTATTTTCATGTAAGTAATTATTTTTCTTCAAATAATCATAAAACACAGTTCCGTAAACAGGAACTACTATTGAGAATGTTGTCCAGTCTGGGTTTAATTTTTTGGTTATCCAGTTTATAGTGTTTTGCATAGTTTCTCTAGTCTCGCCTTTATGCCCCATTGTGCAATAAATCAACAACTTCATGCCAGCCTTTCTAATACCCTTCACAGCTTGTTCCATTTGCTCGACTGTTTCATTTTTGTTCATATTATTAAGGACTGTTTGAGAAGATGAATCCGCACCGAGTTTCATGGTGTGAAAGCCAACTTCTTTCATAGCCTTCAATACTTCATAGTTTGTACAATCGCTCCTAGCATTGCAATACATGCTAAAATTGAGTTTTTCTTCTTTCACTCTTTTTAAGAAATTCCAAATCCATTCTTGCTTCGTGTCATTACGTTCGAAAGGTATTTCGCTATCCCAGAAGGCTATTTCTCTTATGCTTATCTTCTGCATGAACTTCATTTCTTCAATAACGCTTTCTATCGAACGTACTCTCAGAGGATTTAGATACTTTGCACAACAGTGATTACAGTTGTTAGTATTGGAACAACCTCTTGTACATAAAGTTATTGTCATGGGCTTTCTTTTCATTATGAAATCTTGATATATGTTTAACGGAAGCATATCGTGAGCTGGTATACCTAATTCATCAAGATTAAAGCAATACTCCCCACCAGAGTTTTTAATTATCTTCCCATCTTCTCTATAATAAATTCCCTTTACTTTTTTTCCTTCATAATTGTTTTTAATCAAATTTAGTACAGGGAATTCATAATCTCTTATAACGACAAAATCTACATCTTTATATTTTTCTAGAATGTTATATCTACAAGATTCCATTAGAAAATTTATAGTTATAGTTTTTATGTTAGGGTTAGCTTGTTTGGCTACCGTAGCAGTTATGTTATCATTATCAAGCGTTGGGATAGTGTTTGTATAAACAACTGCTTCCGGATTTTCATTCTTTATTGTCTTTTTAACACCCTCCCAAGTCATATCAGTGTTCAAAGCATCTATTATCTTGAAGTCTATACCATGCTTCCTTAGCAAACCACCAAGTATAGCATGATCTATTGGAGGATACAATACCTTAGCCTTCAAAGTTCCTATACTTCCAATTATTCTCATAACCTTGTTCGAGTTGCTAGGTGTCGGAGGTTCGATTAAAAGTATTCTCGTCACTTTATTGCCTCGGTAAATATTTATTCGCTATATAAAAATCCCACACTCCTTTTAGTACACCTAAACCCCATGGAATATATCTTATCAGGGCAATCGGTATCAGTAGCAATACTTTATGTGATTTTTTCTTGTAAAGCTTCATTATGGGCGGTATAAAAGCATACTGGGTGTAGTTATCCCTCATCTTTCTAAATCTCTTATAAAAAGCTATTCTATACCATGCTTGATTAAATTGCTTTTTGAGATAAGGTATGAAATTCGTCCTATAATAATGATATACATGAACTTTATTTGTGTGCCAGATTCTATATTTCTTCTCCTTCAATAGATAGCAAAAATCCCAGTCAGGGAATCCTGCGCTAAACCACTTATTTCTTGTATTTATTGTGGGACTTTCTTTTGGGAATCCGCCAAAATCATCAAACACTTTCTTTTTTATCGCTAAATAGCATGATGAACAGACGTCGGTCCATCCTTCTTTCATCAATCTTTCTCTTTCTTCTAACTCGCAACTCAGAAGCCAAATGAAAAGTTTCATATCTTCGTTCGCTATGCTTGTACACGCGACAGCATCTGCCTTCGTGTCGTTGAATATCCTTATCAGTTTGTCCAATGAATCATCACTTGTCAAGACTGCTTCTGGGCATAAAAAGAAAATTATATCTCCCTTAGCCTTCTTTACTGCTTTATTTCTTGCTTCAAACCCGTCTCTAGAATTATAGCTTGCGAAAATTATTTCTTTATTCTTATAATTTTGGTTTTCAATTGAGCTGATACATTCTTTTATCGGTTCAAAATGTTCTACGTAAGGATATTTTTTTGCAGATGAGCATTCCATCTGCAAAAAAATTGGAATTATTATTGAGATTTTTGGGGATTTCATTTTAATTCCTTTATCTGTTTATTTTATATCAATTTATAAATATCTTCTTATATGCTTTCATCTATTTGTGTATTTTGTAGCAATTACACGTAAAACATTTATGCATAATCTTTCTCTCATAAATTTTGAGGCAAACGGGTAATAATACATCCGTTTGACTTTGAAATTATTTTTTTCAAGCAACTCTCTGAGGTTCTCTTTAAAGAGGAATGTTTTATGTGTTTTATCTCTCTTATACCCGCATTCGGTAGGCACGACAATTATCAATTTACCATTAGACTTTAACTTTCTATACATTTCTTTGATTGCGTCTTCTGGTCGTTTTAGGTGCTCTAACAAATGAACGCAGATTATAGTATTGAAGTGTTCATTTTTAAATCTTATTTTTGTTGCACTGCTTTTTATTACATTCAAACCTTTCTGATTACAATATTTTACACAATAAGGATTAATGTCAATACCAACACTATTGGGTATGTTCTCTATAAATTCACCTATACCGCATCCTACGTCTAAAGTATTTCCTTCAATCTCTTTGAAAAGTTCTTTATATAAGTATTTCCTAAGAAAACGTTCTAGCAAGCTTCTACTTTTCAGATACTCAAAATATTCTTTATCATAATTTTTTTTCAAAAAATCACTATTTATATATCTAAGCGAAACTATTAAATGTTTTTATTAAAACAGATTCTACTATATCAGTTTACAATTATGAGAAGTATATTGTTATTGCAGTATATCACTTTCAGTTCATATGTTTAAAAATGTCAAAAATAAATGATTTAAATAATATTTATCGAAGTTGGTTAAGGATAAATAAACCAACTTTTTAAAGGGGTTTTGATGAAAATAAACATAAATGAAAAATATTTTTATGCAATCATCATTATTGTTGTAACATTCTTTTCATTAACTCTTATCACTCCAAGATCAGACAACTACTTTACATATTATGTTTCAAGAGAACTCTTAAGAAACCCTGACTTTATATGGAAACCTGTAGACTCAGTTAGATCTTTTGTAATAGCAAGTGGCGACCCAGGAGGAGTTTTTAAATATCCGCCATTAACTATGCTTTTATATACAATTCTAATTTTCTTCAGCATGCCACCAATATTGCTAATAGTAATATCTTTTATGATCATCGTCTTCTTTACATACAAATTAAATAATAGGGCTGTTCCTCTACTGTTTATATCGTTTCTTTTTTTAAGAAGTGTAATTCAAGGCGAGAGCGATGTTTTGGTTGTAGCTTTTGCATTAGCTTCAGTTTATTTTTTTGATAAAAAACCTTTAATATCAGGCATATTTGCCTCATTGGCATTTTTATCAAAACAAACTGGAGTAGCAGTAGTTGGTTGGTTTATACTTTCTACATTAATCTTCAAAAGAAGAGAGTTTGGATTCAGTCTTAAAAATAAGCGTGTTTTATCGATTGTTACTGTAATCTTAATAATTTCAGTTTGGTATGCTAGAAATTACATTCTAGGTGGTGGCGATATTGTTGAAATGATTACAGGTCAGAAGCTTTCATATATTAAAAGCTCTGAAGAAATGTTAAGAAGCGGCATTCAGGTCAATTCACCTGAAACGTATTTCATAGATACAACTGGTTATTATCCAAATCCAATAGACCTCCTATTAGTTTTAGGAATAGTATTCTTGGTAGTAGACCTTTTTAGAAAAAGAAAGTTAGATCACATCAACCTTTTTGTTATATTATCACTTATCGTTTACATAACCGCTCAAGTTCTTTCAATAAAAGCTCTAATGACAATAAGATATTATTTATTCATGTTTCCTCTATTGGCAGTTATAGTGGCTAACAACTTAAAGGAAAAATACTTTAAATACTTACTAGTCATAAGCATCGTTATTTTCATATTTTACATCTCAAGCTTACAAAAATACGCCTTCAATCAATTAAGAGATCAGATTGTAACTGCCTGTCCTCAGATAAAACAAGCTGTAGGTATGAATCTAGTTTATGTGGACTTTTTCCACCTCATGATCGTGGCATACGAATGTGATTTAAATTTAACTGACCTAAATCATAGTGTATTTGTTGTTAATTTAACATCAGGGGCTGTATATCCTACAAATAAGAGTGTGTAGTTATGAATATAGAAGATTCAAATTTAGTAAGCATTACAAAAAGATGGTATATATGAAAATACTGCTTTTATCACCGCCAATAAATGATTGGTTTGCCAATGTGCCGCCACTTGGCTTGTGCTATATTCAATCTATTTTAATAGGCAAAGGCTATGACGTAAAAATGATTGACATGTTTGATTATAGCCCAAAGAAGATTGAGGATACCATTAGAAAAGAGAATCCAGATATAGTTGGTATAAGTTGCTTTACATATTATAGGATAAACTCTATAAAGATAGCAAAAATCTGTAAAGAAGTTAATCCTAATATAAAAACTATACTCGGTGGTTCTCATGCTGATTTCATGCACGAGCAAATACTTTCTAACTTTCCAGAAGTAGATTACATAGTTACAGGAGAAGGAGAGATTACAACACCTTTACTAATTAAAGCAATAGAAAATAATAAAAGTATAAAAGATATTGATGGTATAGCGTACAGAGAAGGTAAAAAAATTATAAGAAATAAAAACAGGGAGTCTATACAAAATCTAGATGAAATACCATTTCCATGCTATAGGGATATTGAACTTGATAGATATTTACAACCGCCTCAAGCAGTTAATCATAATATGGGAAAATTAAAGCACACGTCTATTATTACTTCACGGGGTTGTCCATTCGGATGCCAGTTTTGTTCAACTTCAAAATTCTGGGGTAAGAACTGGAGGGCCAGGAGCCCAAAGAATGTGGTTGATGAAATTGAGTGGCTTTATAATGAACATGGAATAAGATTCATTTTTTTCTCTGACGATATATTTACACTTAACCAGCAGAGAGTTACAGATATATGTAAAGAGATTGTTAGAAGAAAATTAGATATACATTGGTTTGTTCAAACTAGAGTTAATACAATATCCGAAGAAATGTTGAAATGGATGAAACTCGCAGGCTGTGTTCAACTTGAAGTTGGTGTTGAGTCTGGTTCACCTGAGATATTAAATACTATAAGCAAGAAAATAACTCAGACTCAGATAATTGATGCTTTCAAGATGATTCATAACGCTGGCATAGATACAAACTGCTTGTTGATGGTTGGAAACCCGAATGAAAGTAAAGAGACAATAAAAGAGACTATAGAGTTATTAAAGGTAATAAAACCGACATTCATAACTGTCGGATTAACTAAAATATTCCCTGCAACACCACTTTATGAAATGGCAAAGAGTGAAGGACTAATAAATGATGATTATTGGCTGACTGAAAACATAATACCTAGTTATACAAAAGATTGGAGTGAAGATGAGTTACATTTGATGCGATTAGAGTTGCTTACGAATTACTATAAGTTCAGAGGGTTCATCCCATTTATGAGGCATGTCTTTTTACAAGATAAGAAAGTACTTGTTGAGCAATCTATATTAGTAATTAAAAATATGTTTGATAAAATTACATCAAGATGAAATCAATATGAACAGAATATATGAGAAAAAGTTATAGTTCAAGGTGTGTTTATAATGAATTTAGAGTTTTCAAGTAAAGAGTTGTTTTTAATAGCAATGCTGATAATAGGAGTAACCTTTCTTTATCTTGTACAATCTACAAGCTTTCTAGGAGAAGACGAAGCATTTTACATATCGTTAGCTAGAGAATTTGCTAAAGGGCAATACAGCATTATTAATGAGTTTGGAAATCATAATGCAATATCACCATTTTATCCTTTACTAATTTCATTTTTCTCATTTTTATCTTCAAATCTTTTGACATTAGCAAAAACAATAAACATAATTTTTGGCATGTTAACAGTTTTAATTCTATATCTCATAACAAAAAAATTTAATATCTTCGCTGGGTTTACTGCTATGGCGTTAGTGCTTGCTATGCCGTACTTTACACAGTTTATGTTCTTATCATATGTAGAAATACCAATAGCATTCTTTTCGATTTTGAGTTTATACCTATTTTTATCTTTGGACTCTATAAAAAAAGCCATACTTCTAGGAGTTATTTTAGGGCTATCAATTTATGTCAAGCCTAGTGGAATATTTTTGCTTATTGCTTATTTCTTATACTCGCTCCTAACTTTTCTGTCAAAGAAAAGCAAAGAACTTTTCAAACTGACCTTTATTTCTAGTATAATAGCTTTCTTGATATTTGCTCCATGGATTGTTAGGAATATATATTTGTTTAACTATCCTTATGTAGAAGGATTAAACTACATTTTCCCTCTTCCAAAAGAGGCAAATCCTACTTGGTTAACTAAAGAAATAGCAACAGCAATATCTCCAACAACAGACTATATACAAATTTTTGGATTATTTTCTATATTCTTCACGATTACAGGTTTCGTATACTACTTTAATACCAAACAAGAAAAAGAGAAAAAGGTAATAGAAATATCAATTTCCATGAGTGCTTTATTTTTCATATTTTATTTCGTAAGAACATATATTGGTGGTATAGAACCTAGATATCTATCAATTATTTTCCCTCAGCTTGCATTAATTGGTGGAATATTTTTGGGAGACTTGAATAAAAGTCTAATGAGCAAAAGCAAATACCTGTCAATAATAACAATTATTTTAATATTTTATGGCTTATTCTTAAGTTATCAAGTTGCTTTGGGTGCAAGTCAATCAGTAAGGTATCCTGAAGATTATATTCAAGCTTTAACGTGGATAAAACAAAATACCCCCAAAGATTCCGTGATATTTACTACATATGGCGGGAGCGTAAGTTATTATGCTGAAAGAAAAAGAATTTGGAACTCTTTAGAAGAATTCCCTACCATAATGACAACTCAAAACAGCACGTACATTTATGACACACTGAAAAAATATAATGTTACTCATATTTTGATATGGAAAGACGTCATTGCTCAAAACTATATTATGCCAGGCAGCAATATTCTTGGTTTATTCACATATAATTTTGTAAATACTGTTTTGAATAATAATCAAAGCTTTAGTATTGAATATGGCAATCAAAATAATGTTATCCTGGAGTTGAAGTAATGAACTATCCTAAAATATCAATAATAACGCCAGCTTATAATGAAGCTGAGATAATAGAAGAGACAATGAAGCACTTGGTTAATGAGTTGAAATATCCTGGTATAAAGAAAGAAATCATTATAGGCATTGATGGGTGCTCTGACAACACCTTAGAGATAGTTAAAAAATTTATTAAAAAAAATAGAAAAAATTGTATTATAAAAATTGATTATGATGGAGTAAGAAGAGGAATGGCAGGTAGAATGATGAGCATGCTCAAGAAGGCTAGAGGAGAAATAGTACTCAAAATGGATGCTGATATGAGATTGCATAACCCTGGGAGTGCCCTATACAAGGTATCTAGCGCTTTTAATGACCCGACGGTTGGAGGAGTTGTATGGTTTGGTGAAGACTTTTCAAAGACTTTTCAAGCAGAAAGAAGCTTAATTGCTAGAGGAGAAATATTTGTTAACATGCTTGTTTCTAACTTTAGAAAGCAATTTTATCCTTTAACTAAAATTCCGCCTGTTCCAACATTAAGCGTTCAGTGTTTTAGAAGAAACCTTATAAATCCAAACATTGATGCATCGAAAATAATATGTATGGACGATGAGATTGGATACATGATTTTAAAAAAAGGATATAAGATTGTTTATTTAGATGAGGTTTCAGTTTATTTTTATGGTGTGCCGATTACAGCCAAACAGCTATTTTATCAAAAAAGAAGAGGCATATCTGGTTGGTTCAAACTTTCTGACAAGTATGATATACGTGTAATAGGTTATTATTCTCGTATATTTTATTTCTTTTTAAGAAACATAACAAAATACAAATTAATTGACATTGAAGCATTTTTTTACTGGTGCATCATATTTACATTTGCCGTGATAGAAGCAAAAGTTAAAAAGAATGAATCAGTAACAAAAATATGGGTAAAAACACCAAGGAGATTATAAAATGAAAAAAATGAAATCACCATCAGTAGCAAATGATGTTGATATAATTCATGATTTAAACAAAGGTATACCATACAAAAATGACACTGTAGACGAAATTAAAGCGACCATACTAGTACCACATTTTCTAAATCCTTTATGCTATCATTTTTTGCATAAAAACCATTGGTCTTATAATAGTTTAAACTTCCTTGAAAAATGGAAAGAAAGATGTTACTATGCAAAAACAAAATTTAAAATTTTAAAAAGATATCAACCTAGCATTACTATTCCCATTTTTATTACAAATAAGGAAGATAGCCGCCTTTTATGCGGTTAATTTATGTTTTAAAAAGTTAGAATGATTTTTATGAAAAGTAAATCTTTATTTAAAGACATAACTGTAAAGTCAAGATTAAAAATAACAGGGGAAGTAATAAACGAAAATACAACTAAAGGTAATCTTCTTGATATTGGCTGTTTTGACAAATCCTTGTTTATCCATAATGCCTAATTCCAGAGCTAATT
>CAZYZB010000010.1:21841-24627 GCA_964651405.1 uncultured archaeon | reverse complement strand
GCTTCAAAGCCCAAGAATCTCTTTAAATTATCCAAGCTAAAAGCTAAGTTTCTTTTAGAACTTATTTCAACTTGATCTTTTCTAATCATATCTACGACTTTCTCTCCAATGTTACTTATTCTATAAGCATTTCTTTTCGAATGGACTAGAGGAGTTTTCTTGAGGTTGCTTAAACCCTTTTTAAAATGAGGTTCTGCCAATCTGCTTGTAAACACTAGTTCAGAAAGATTATGAAACTTCCTGTCGTTCCTATCTCGTAGTCCAGTCAAGACTAGGAAATCAGTAGTATTCAAAGAATGCCTTTTATCTTCTAACTCTATCTTCCAAACGTTTCTTTTCTCATCGAACATTATTTTCATTTTACCACAATCACTTTGCGGTAAATCTAGGCTTTAATTTGTTGTATATAGAGCACTTACCAACCCTAGGCCAAAAACATAATGGTCCTAGACAAGTCTTCGTACCTCTATAATAATAGCATGTCTTAACTATATCTCCTATTCTAATTACAGTTGGCCTTTGAGGCTTGAGTTTTCTAAACACAAATTCACCTTTTGGAAATTGAAACACATATACACCTTTGTCACTAACTCGTAATTATAATATGAATAGAAAGATATATAAAGTTATCACTAACTAGTAAAAGCTTTTAAACCTATCGGAATTTAAAAAGATATCTTTTCAAGTCAATTCTATTTTTCTTGATTTCTATGCCGTCTTTCCTAAGTTTTCTTATCTTGTCCTTTACACCGTGTTTAGAAGTATAGCCGCCTAAACTCCCATCAGAATGTATGATCTTGTAGCAAGGATATCTAACACCGTCTGGATTCTTACTCAAGAGCTTCCCAGCATATCTTGGATGTACTTTAAGCTTCTTCGCAAGAAGTCCGTAAGTAGAGATTTTGCCTTTAGGAATTTTTGCTAGCAACAACTGCATCTCTTTTATCTTATCCATAAAAATCTAGAATCTTTTGACTGGACCAGCCACGAACAGTCTAAATCTAACTTCATCGTCTTCTAGTTCTTCCATTATCCTCTTTATAACTGAGTTTGCTGGATCAGGCATTAACTTTATCCTTTTCTTTATGTCTTCAAAATTTGTGAATGGGCTTTTCTTTCTTTCTTCAATTATGTCCCATAAATGTTTCTTTCCTATCCCTGGGATAAGTTCTAACTGATGGAATCTAGTAGAAATTGGCTGAGCATTGTTGAAAAAATTAACAAACTTAGGTTCATTTTCCTTTACAAGCTTTTCAACTACGAAAGGCAATTCAGACTTGGCAAAGGAAGTTAAATCATTAATAGATATTCTCCTCTTTATGTGGTCTATTTTATCTCTCTTTGACTCACCGATGTAGACCTTGTCGCCTGGTTTCAAATCAACATCTCTTCTCACAACAAGCTCTAATAAAGAGAAGTACTTATCGCCTATGGCTTGGGCTATTGGTTCCTGCCTTCCTGTCGAGTGACCCCTCGGAAGGAATTCTAATACTATAACATTTTCATCTCTCAGAAATTGCATATCAATCAACTGTACTTTTTAATTATTTCCAAAATTTTGTTTATTTCGTCCTCTTTTAAACTAAACTTTTCTCTGGAGAAAATCATCCTTAGTTCGTCGGCATTCTTAGGCAAAAAGTTTAGGATTTGAACCATGGTTTCTTGAGACATTCTTAGTACGCCAGACAGCTCTTCTAATAGCTTCTTTGCATGTTCAGGGCTAAGTTTAGTAAATTTGTTCAGATGCTCTAAAGCAAGCTTCTGCTCGTAGCTAAGTTCTTTCTTCTTTTCACGACTAGATAAAATATCCTTGGCTTCTGCCATGCTTACAGGCCTTGTCTCAATAACCTTCATAAAATCACATAATTATTAGAATTTTAAACCTTTTAAAAATTAAGGTGCTTCTTCCTCATGCTCTTCCCAGGCTGGACTATTTTTCTAGTTCTAGCACAGCTTGGACAGACATATATTTTTTGCGAAAACGTGTGAATATTGTATCTTGGTATCTGCCTCATAAGAGTCGGATCGTTTATCCTAAAACCTCTATACTTCACAAAAGCTTTCCATCTAGGAACCCGTCTCTTACAAAATGTACAAGTAACAGTTCCCTCGCTTCCCCTAGTACTTGTATGAGCATATCTTCTTCTATATGGTGCTGTGCTTATTGGCATAAAATCACACTTTTAGTATATCTTTCATAATTTATAAATCAATCAAATATATTTAATTATTATGAAGAAATTTGAGTTTGTTGATATAACAACCGCTGACGTTGCCTTTGTTGCTTACGGCAAGGACTTGAACGAATTATTTGAGAACGCAGCACTAGCTTTTTTTGAAGTAATGATAAACACAGAACAGATAAAGTCGAAAACAAAAAGAGAAATTAAAGTAGATGGAGATGACTTGGTTTCTTTAATGTTCAATTGGCTAAATGAGTTGCTAATATACGTAGACGGCGAGAATTTAGCTTTCAGCAAGTTTGACGTAAAAGTTGATGAGAAGTTTAATTTAGACGCAACATGTAGCGGAGAAAAAATTGATTTGAAAAGACATGAGACTAGAACAGCTGTTAAAGCTTGTACTTATCATAAGTTGGAAGTAAAGAAAACTGGCAATCAATGGAGAGCTAGAGTTATAGTTGATATTTGATTATAATCTTTTTCTGTATCTTTTCATTAACAAAGAGTTTGAAACAACGCTAACAGAAGAAAAAGCCATAGCAGCACCTGCAATCATAGGATTGATTGTTAAAGGATAAAATAAGCCCGCTGCAATTGGTATTA
>CAZYZB010000010.1:0-21741 GCA_964651405.1 uncultured archaeon | reverse complement strand
AAAACTTCAGACAGAACAGAATCTATTCCTAGCTGCTTAGCTATGGCTTCAGCTGTTCTTTTGTTGTCTCCTGTAATCATAATAACTTCTTTATTCATTTTGTGCAGTCTATTAACAGCTTCTTTAGAGAATTCCTTCAATGTATCTGCAACTGCTATTAAACCAACAGGCCTTTTGTTTAATGCAAGAATCATTACAGTCTTCCCCTCGTTCTCTAAATCGCTTAACTTTCCTTCGACCTCATCAATTCTTATTTTATATTTTCTCATCAAGCTTCTGTTTCCAAAAAGTATAGTCTTCCTGTTATATCTGGCTAGAATTCCATATCCAGGTATAGCTTTGAAAGAAGTCGCATCTGGTATCTTCAATCTCCTTGCCTTATTAATTATTGCTTCTGCCAGTGGATGCTCAGAACCTTTCTCAGCAATAGCAGCATATTTTAAAATCTCTTTTTTATTTACTTTGTTTAATTCTACTATGTCTGTCAATTCTGGCTTTCCTTTGGTCAAGGTGCCTGTCTTATCAAAGACAATTGCATTTATTTTATGAATGTTTTCAAGAGCTTCTGCACCTTTTATTAAAATACCGTTCTCAGCGCCTTTTCCAGTGCCGACTATTATTGCAGTTGGTGTGGCCAATCCTAAAGCGCAAGGACAAGCAATTATTAGAACTGATATAAAAATGCTGAGCGAAAAAACAAATGTCTGTCCAAAAACAAAGTACCATATTGAAAATGAAAAAATAGAAATAATCAAAACTGCTGGAACAAAATAGCTACTTACCTTATCTGCCAGTCTTTGTATTGGAGCCTTGCTTCCTTGAGCATCTTCAACTAATTCTATTATCTGGCTAAGAACCATGTCTTTGCCGATTTTTGTTGCCTTGAACTTAAATGAGCCATGCTTATTCATGGTTCCGCCTATTACATTATCACCCTTTTTCTTTTCAACTGGAATACTTTCTCCAGTGATCATAGACTCATCAACAGAAGACAGTCCTTCTAAAACAAAACCGTCAACTGGTATTCTTTGTCCAGGCTTTACGACAATAATGTCTCCTATCATAACGTCTTTTATTTGAACTTGCATCTCCTTACCATTCCTAATAACTGTGGCTGTTTTCGGCTGCAGACCTATGAGTTTTTTAATTGCTTCTGATGTTTTGCTTTTTGTTACTGCTTCAAGAAACTTGCCCAAAATAATAAAAGTCATTAAAACAGCAGAAGTCTCAAAGTAAACATGCTCTCCTAAAGCTTTAGGAAAAAACACTACAAACAAGCTGTAAAAATAAGCAGCACTAGTACCTATTGATATGAGCGAATCCATGCTTGCAGTTTTTGCCTTTAATGCTGAAAAAGCCCCTCTATAAAAACCATATCCGGCTATGAACTGAACTGGTGTTGCTAAAAAGAAAAGTATAATATTTTTGTCTGGTATCATCACGCCTAGCCATTCCAAAACCATAGAAATTATGAATATTGGGACGGACAATGCTAATGAAAATAAAAAAAGATTTTTCAATTTTCTGATTTCACTTTCTCTAGCCATCTTTTCTTTGTCTATAGTCTCCTCAACTTCTTTAATTACAGTATAGCCTGATTTTTCTATAGTCTCAAATATTTTATTCTCACTTATTATTTTTTCGTTGAACTCAACAGTTGCCCTTTCTGTTGCGAAGTTAACATTCGCATTGCTAACTCCTTTTAACTTTCTAAGTGATCTTTCTATATTTTGTGCACAAGAAGCGCAGTGCATTCCTGATATAGGGATTGATATTTTTTTCATAGAACGCCTGAATAAAGATTTGTTTTGCACTTTTATATCATCTATGCCCGCAACTGCAACTGCTACTGCAACTTCCCCCGCAAAAACCTTCATTTGTCAATTGACTTGTTTGATTGTATTGCTGAACGTCCTGCTGAGCAGCAGACTCAGTCAGAACGGTAGCCTTGTATGTATTAAAAATTTCTAAAGAAGTTATCTGTTGTTTTGATGTTTTAGAGGAATCATACTTAACATCAAAAACATTAGGAAGACTGAACTGAACACTTGAAACTCCATCTATTTTCTTGAGTTCATCTGATATCAAAGGTGCGTGTCCTGAGCATGGTATGTCTACTGTTAGTTTAATTGAAGACAACGCATTATTTGCTACTAAGATATTTCCTGTCACAGGCTGAGCTACTGAAACATTCGCAAGTAATGGAAATATTAACATGAAAAGCAACAGGTTGATTCCTATGGTTGAACCATACATAGTTGAAAGATATTTCCATTTTCTCTTAATTCCGTTTGATGATAGCAAACCGTTTTTTCTTAGATATATAGCTGAGGATATAGTTGCAAATGTAAAAGATAGAACTACGAGTATGTAAAAGAAGTAAGGATTTAGCAGCAGTGGTTTGAAAAGTTCTGTGGCTGCTGTAACTCCAAGTACTGAAGCTATTATGAAAGCTATGCAACCTGCATGCGGTATCAGACCGTATATAATTCCGGATTTTAATCCTTTACTTTCTTTTTGCTCGTTTTTTTGGCAACAATTTTGATTCTCGTTATCTTGATTACTCATAACTTATCACCCTTATTTTTGATGTAACATTTTCCAAACGTAATGTGGTTCATAACCCAAGTTTCTCCAATATGGTTCGAAAGCAAATACGTTTCTTATCGCTGTAATCATCTTCTGATTTGGTGTTCTGAATTTGTTTTCAAAATTCAAATAATTCTTCATAAGAATTATAGAAATGAAACACCATATCAAGCATTGTATGAAACTAGTTTCATTGCTTTAAAATAATGACATTTGTCATACCACGTCTTTTTCTCTCTATCAGTCTTTTACCTTCTAATCTATCAAGGATTCTAGTTACTTTAACTTTTGTGAATTTTGTCTTATCCACCAAGTCTGACTGGAATATGGTCCCTTGAGACTCGATTATTTTTAATAAGACCTTCTTTTCATCACCAGTTAAAGTGCTCATGACTTTTTGATAATTCTCTTTTGTAATTTTCTTTGGTTCAACCTGCGTCTTGAATGTTTTGATTTTTGTAACTATTCTTTCTTCCTTACTCCAAAAAATCAAGTACAATCCGATTATGATAATAAACAGCATTATGCCTATGCTGACATTTGTTTGAAATTCTATTGTTCCCCACATTGGGCAACTTGGACCATGAGAACATGAAGCATTTACGATGCTTGTCATTGTCTGATTAAATGAATATATTATGAAACCAATAAGCAAAGCAATTACGATTATCAAAATTCCTACAACTCTGTTTCTCATAAATTCATCTTATTAAATCTTCTCATCAACTTCTTTCTTTCCAGCATCCAATTCCTTTTTTTGTTCAGCATCTTCTCTTAGTAACAAGGTTTGAAACTCTCCCATGTGCGTTTTTTCTTCCTTTGCAATATCTAAGAGAATTTTCTTTATGCCTTCGCTCTCTGCCAGAGAAGCCATCTGTTCATAAAGATTGACAGCATCCAATTCAGCTATCATTCCTACTCTAGCTATCTCCTTGTCAATTTCTCCTTTTTTTAACTTGCTAAGATTAGCTGGTATTTGTGACATCATAGTTAACACCTCTTAATCATTTGTTTAAAATCTCTTCCAGTCTTTGATTAACTTCATTCCAATTAAGTATGTTCCAAAAAGCATCCACAAACTTTGACCTTTCATTCTTGTAGTCAAGGTAGTACGCGTGCTCCCAGACATCTAGAACCATTAAAATCCTGAACATAGGGTAGACGTTTACATTGTGTTTTTCAATCTGCATTATTATTGGTCTTTTAGTCTGCCTGCAGAAAGCTAGTACCGCCCAACCAGAACCTTCCACACTAGTAGCAGCTTGAGTAAATTCTTTCTTGAATCTTTCAAAGCTTCCAAACTCATTGATTATAGCTTCATTCAAAGCCTCGCTAGGGCTGCCGTTTCTTTCAACTGACGCCAAGTTGTTCCAAAATAAAGAATGTAAAATATGACCACCTATGTTAAAGGACAATGCTTTCAAAGTAGACTTGATATCCAGATCAGCTCCTTCACCTCTTGCCTTATCCAAAAGCTCAAGTATTGCGTTTGCGCCGTTGATGTATGCCTGGTGGTGCTTGCTGTGATGCAATCTTAATTGCTCTTCAGACATGAATGGTTCTAAAGCATTGTGCTCATAAGGTAATTTGGGAAGCAAATAAAATTTATTTTCCATACTATCATCTATCAATTAATTTTTATGCAGTTAAAAATTAATATTCCTCGCATTTAACTTGATAAAAGCTTCTTGCATGATCACATGAAGGACATTCTTCTGGAGGTTGCTTGCCAAAGTGAACATAGCCGCATTCTCTGCAAACCCACCAAACTTCCTTGCTTTTCTTGAATACTGTTCCAGCTTCTACTTCCTTTAAGATTTTCTTATATCTCTCTTCATGATGTTGCTCTGCCATTGCGATTGACCTGATTCTCTTAGCTATATCTGGAAAACCTTCTTTATCAGCAATACCTGCAAACTCCGGATACATCGTTGTATGTTCATAGTTTTCTCCAGCAATTGCTGCCTTTAGATTTTCTGCTGTAGTACCAAGTATTGTTGGAGCTGATGCTTCGACTTTGATCTCGTCTAGTTTTTCTTTGCTTTTCTTTTTCAATTCGTTGATTAGTATGAATAACCACTTAGCATGTTCTCTCTCATTGTCAGCTGTCAATAGAAATATCTCACTTATCTGTTCAAAGCCTTCATTTCTCGCAGTCTTAGAATAAATTGTGTATCTGTTCCTTGCTTGACTTTCACCAATAAATGCCTTTGTTAAGCATTCTATTGTCTTATTCATTTTAATCTAACTTAGTTAGAATTTCGACTTTTTTAAATCTTAGTATAGATGAAGGTCATTGATATCCAATCTCCAGCATAGTGTGTTATAATTATAACGACTAGAACAATGACCAAGTGCTCTAGAATAACTTTCCAAGGTTTTTCTTTTCTATATCTAGCAACTATAAAACTTAGAATTCCAAGCATAGTTAGTCCCCAAGCTACACTCAAGTAAATTGCGTTTGTAAGCGAGTCTGGAAATAAAAATATAGGGACTAGAAATGTCAATGCAAAGAAAAACTTTGACAAAAATGTGGCGAGTGTAGATTCCCATATTTCTTTTGAAGTGTGGTGATCTTGAGACTCTTGGGAAATATGAATTCCTAATGCATCTGAGAATGCATCTGCTATTGCTATGGTCAGAACTCCACCAATGACTGCAAGAGCAGAGTGAGTGCCTGCATGCAGGCCTACCATTAGGCCTAGAGTCGTGATTATTCCGGATGTCAATCCAAAGCAAAAACCTATCTTAAAAGGATGATTCATAAACTTATTAATTAATAATTAATATAAAAAGATGATTTCATGAAAAGAAAATGTCCGAACTGCGGAAACAGAAGCTTGGAGTTCATAAACAATGAATGGATTTGCCATGAGTGTGAGTATCATACGCATAAAATGAAAAAGATTAAAGGAAGTTTTAGATAATGTAGGGAGCCTGCTACGGACCTGAAGTTCAGAACAGCGACGTTAAAATGATTGTAAAGATTATAAATCAAGATTTCTATATAAATATATGAAAAGGCTATTTTTAGTCATTCTAATTTTTATAATAATTTTAGCTTTAATTCTTTCCCTTTACTTTTTAGGCGACATACAAAAAGAAAAATTAGTTGATGTTGGCTTAAAAATGTCTCTAGAAGATGTAAGTTATAACAAATATAAGGAATCAAAATCATTAGGATTTGATTTGATAGGCATTGACAGAAATTATCAGCATGCAATAGAAAATGGTACAGGTCAAAATTGGTCAACAATAATCTATAGACCGTATGATAATGATAAGACAAAATTAGCATCCATTCTACTTTTAGATTGTGAATTAGCTTATACAAGCCTTGAACATACATTTATCAGTTATAATGAAAACATAAGTTACAACAAAAATATTACAGATGAAGAATGGCTAAAAATAAATATAACTAGATTAAACCAAAATAATATTTCAAAAGAAAATATTTTAAAAGTAATAGAAAACTTAAAGATAATAGAAAACTTCTATTTAGATAAAGGACTAGACTTCGTTCAAACTAGTATAAACAGACTAGAATTTTTATATAACTATATAAATAAAATTGATTTTCCTAAAGATGATTTTACAATTCAATTTCAAGGCTTTACAGGTAATACATCATTTATAGATGCAACAAAAATTACAATTAACTATTATAATTCTATTTATGATAGCATTATGACAAAAATTGATTTATTAGAAGCAAAAAATAAAACAATAGCAATTAGAAATATTGGTTTAACTAGTTTAGATACAACAGGACTAGCTGTTAATGTAGATTATGCTTTTCTAGAATGTAAATGGTCAAATCCAGTTGTTAGTCCAGGCTCAACAACATTTTGTATTTTAAACAATTCTTGTACAGGAAAAGAAGTTGAAATTACTTATATTGGAGGTTCTAAAAAATTCAACTGTTCAAGCTAATCTAACTTTTTGTCAATTAATATAAGTATTGTTTCTGCTTTGAACTTGAAGTATAACGCAGGGAGCCAGTTTTGAACCGACGGAGGACTATCCTTTGATAACGCCCAAAGGCACTAATCTTACCACTTTCTTTCCAATCCCTGCCTCATCGCTTACTTTTGCAACTTCGTCTATCTCCTTGTAAACTTGTGGAGCCTCTTCTGCAATAACCTTCCATGAGGCAGCTTTAACTAGAATTCCTCTTTTTTCCAAGTCAGCTTTTACTTGCTCTCCTCTCAAACTTCTCAATGCACCTGATCTTGACTGAACTCTGCCTGCTCCATGAGCAGTTGAATAAAATGTCTCTTTTGCTGCTTCAGTACCAACAAGCAGATAGCTGGCAGTCCCCATTGAACCTGGCAAGATAATTGCTTGTCCAACCTTTCTATGTGAACTAGGAATCTCAGGATGTCCTGGAGGAAATGCTCTTGTTGCACCTTTTCTATGAATAAAAACTTTTTTGTTGACACCATCTATTTCATAAGTCTCGATTTTTCCAATATTATGCGCCACATCATAGATGACCTCTAGTCCTATGTCCTCTAGTTTCATTCTTAGAATCTTTGTAAAGCATTCTCTAATCCAGTGCATGATCATCTGTCTGTTTGTCCAAGCATAATTAGCAGCACAAGCCATAGATGAAAAGTAATTTTCACATTCCTTCGTTCCTGATGGCGCATAAACAAGCTCTCGATCTGGTAACTTGCTTATCTCGTCTCTAAATTTTGATTCTAATATTTTTAGATAATCTGTGCAGACCTGATGGCCAAAGCCTCTGCTACCTGTATGAATCATAACACAAACCTGTCCTGGTTTTTCAATACCAAATACTTTTGCTACTTCTGGAGAAAATATTTTATCAACTACTTGAATCTCTAAGAAATGATTTCCTGCACCCAAGGTTCCCAGCTGTGGAGCTCCTCTTTTCTTGGCTTCATTAGAGATTTTACTTGCATCAGCGCCTTTCATGCATCCTCTCTCTTCTAAATACTCAAGGTCTTTTTCAGTTCCATAGCCTTTTTCAGCAGCCCATCTTGCACCATTGCTTAGAACCTCATCTAATTCTGAGAAACTTAATTTTAATTTTCCTGTCTCTCCTACACCTGAAGGAACATTAATGAAAATTGATTCTAACAGTTCTTTTAATTTTGGTCTTACTTGCTCTACTGTTAAATTTGTTCTAAGCAATCGGACGCCGCAATTTATATCAAAACCAATCCCACCTGGTGACAGACCACCGTTTTCAAAGTCTAAAGCAGCTACTCCGCCAATAGGAAAGCCATAGCCGAAGTGCATATCAGGCAAGGCTATTGCATGCTTGTAAATTCCTGGTAAGAAAGCAATATTCGCAGCCTGCTCAACTGCTCCTTCCTCTACTTCTTTCAAGAGCTTTTCTGACAGGAAAAACCATGCTGGAACTCTCATTCCTGATTTTGCATCCTTTGGCAATTCCCATAGGCAATTACCAATTTTTTTCATTCTTTCCTTTAATGACATACTATCAGTTTAAAAGTCAAGAATTTATAAAGTTTTAAACTAAGCCTAATTTTTGTAGAACTGATGAACCTGTTTCTAAAATTGATACTGTTCCATAAAAATCTTTTTTAATTTCTTCTTGGATTTTAGCTATTTCTTCCTTATGCTGCTCAGGAAATAGTCTTTCAAAAGAACCCATAGCCTCTGCCCAAGTAGTGTTATTCCAATCCTCTTTGGTTCTTAAAACTCCTTTTTTAATCTTATCTTCAATGGATTCAATTGGCTTTGGCATGTAAAGAACAACTGGAACTTTATCCTTTGTTGGCCTATCATCTAAAATAGGACCAAGAATTCTTTCTCTTTCTTCTATGTATTTTACATAGTCTTCTTCGCTTCTTCTTACTTTTTCTTCAGTGGATTCTTTAACCATTGCTTCAAATTGCCTTTCTAAAATAGTGGAACTCCAATGAGCATCTGGGTAAAATTTCTTATTCAAGCCTGAAAAGGGTTCTACTGGCAATTGACTTAAAAATTCTGTCCTTTTACTATCACGATAACTTTCTTCCTTTTCTGTTGTTAAATCTTTATTCTTTAATATTAAGGCATAGTCTACATCATGACCAATATTAGATATTTTATCTCTGTATTTTGAATAAGTTCCCATGTCTACTTTTTTTTCTCTTATTCCTTTTGTGACAGATTCATATTCATCAATATTCTCTTTCAGAGAAGTTCTACTAAAACTCCCAGACATAACTAATGAATTAATTTCAGTTATTCTTTTTGCAGCACTGATTGCAGCATTATTCATTAAAGGCAATCTAGATACAATTTGATCCAAACCAAGCATTGAATATTCAACTGTACCTGCTGCAAAATTTCTTACAGCAACGCTAGGCCTAATGCTGCCGGTATCTTCGCCTATTGGTTTTTCATTATTGTTTGCCATATAAAACAACTACTTGAATTTCTTGAAAACTTCCTCAGCGGGTGTCGATTTTTCCCAAAGAAAATAAAAATACTCTCTAAAAACTTTTGCTATAGTGTTACTTGTAATTAAAGTGCCAGTATAATTTGCAAACTCGTCACCCCATAGAGCTCCTTCTCTGAAATTGAAATCCATGCCAGGTTTTGGTAATTTTTGTATAAGGTATATCTTATTTTTGTCAGAAATTATTCCCCTCAGGTCATTTGAATAATCATCATAACATCTTAATTCGGCACCTGCCCTTATTGCTTTTTTAATATTTGGTAAAACTTCTTTTATGCATTTGAACCAAATTACTTTATATTTTATGTTTTTACTTGTAAGTTTTTTTATCTCAAGTGCTCTACGATTTATCCATGAAGCGTCTCCTGCAAAAACTAGAAATTCTTTTTTCGTTTCTTCATGAAGCCTATTCCATATCTCTTCAATGTTAGCACTTCTCTTTGTTAAGGTCAATAGCGCACTGCTATCATTCATCTCCTGTTTTGGCTGTGGTATCGATGAAACTACTTTTAGGAACTTGGAAGAAACATCATCTATGCTCTTTATTCTTTGTTCTATCTCCCTCTTCTCATCAGACTTTAAAATCTCAAAGAATTTCTTTAAATTAATTATCTCAAATGTTTGAGGCCTTGCTTTTGAAACTGAAGTCAAACCTCTTTTAGCCAAACTTTCCATGGTGTCATAAACTCTTGGAAGAGGTATGCTACCAATAGAAGAAATTCTTTCTGCATTCGACTTTCCAACTTTAATTAAAACCATACATGCTTTTGTTTCATATTCTGTTAAGCCTAATTGCCTTAACAAAGACTCTGGCGACTCCATGGATTTCACTTTAGTACAATTTAACTCCTAAACTGGAGTACTCTTTGAAATCTTATAAACCTTATACTAACTTATGAAAAAACGTTAATTGCCGTTGCTTCTTTTACTTTTACTACTGGTTGCGAGTAAGTATATAAGATAGCTTTACAAAATTAATAAATATGGAAAGGAGCAAAAAATTAATCTTTGTATCACATTGTATCCTAAACCAAAATGCAAGACCCTTAGGCGGAGAAAAATATCCTGGATCTGTAAAAGATTTATTAGAATTATTTGGTGAATCAGGTGTAGGTATCATCCAGATACCTTGCCCTCAATTAGAATTTAATGAGGGACTTAATAGAAAGGCACAATCTAAGGAATCTTATGACACGAATGGTTTTAGGACAAATTGTCAAAAGTTATCTATTAACATAATACAAACGATAGAGAATTATTTAAGAAAGAGTTATAATGTTCTAGGAATTATAGGTGTTGAACTAACTTCTACGTGCGGTGTCTATCAAATAAGAAACGGAAGGAGAAGCGTTCCTGGAAAGGGAATATTCATTGAAGAACTAGAAAAGGAAATGCAAAAAAAGAACTTCCAGATTCCAATCATCGGAGTGAATTTAAATAATATTTTTAGCTCAATGGAAAAGGTCCAATCATTATTGAAATTCACTTAATTTAAGAAACTTTTTTAGAATTTTCATCAAGAATTGTCATCTAATAACCTGGACAACCACATAGCGCTTTGCATGCAGCATCTGTAGTTCTTGAATAATATGTACTACAAAATGCTAGTAAGTTATCATTTGTAGTATTACTGTCTCCACCAATATCATAATTAACTGTTATGGTATCTGTGCCAACTCCACAGTTATTAGTTTGTACTAGTGTTCTACAAGCATCATTTTTTATTCCCTCTAAACCATGTGAAGAGCCACAACTTGCTGGAAAGGAGAGGATAAAAATAATAAGAAAAGATACAATAACTCCAAAAATTAAACCAGTTGTAAAGTATCTAGTTATCATTTTAACACCACCAAAGGCTTGAAATACCAAAATAAATTGTACCCAACACAAAAAAAATTATAAGACCTATAAAGAAGCCTATTATAAAGCCTTTAATGAATTCGAATTCTTTTTTCATATTATAAAATTATTAAACCTGACTTAAATAAATTCCGTTGAAGAATCGGTGAAGAACATGAAGATGGGCCCAACTGGATTCGAAGTGAAATATATCGATTTTTTACATTTTTTCTAGAATCGGTATGCCCAGTAAGTATAGACCTGATCTAAATACAGTTCTAACAGACTCGACCAATTTTAATCTAGCATTCTTTATTTTTTCTTCTGCCTTTAAAACTGGCAAAAATTGGTAAAACTCATTAAAAGCATCAGCCATGTCATAAAGAAAGTTTGCTAATATATGAGGTTTTAATTCATTTGCAGATTTTTCTAAAATGCTTGGATACTTAGATATAAACTTTATTAATTTTAGTTCTTTTTCATCTTTTAGATTTTTTGTATCAAAACTTTTTGACTTAGCCTTGCTTAAAATAGAATTTGCTCTTGCATAAGTATATTGCAAATAAGGACCTGTGTCTCCCTCAAATCTAAGAGCATTTTCCCAAGAAAAATTAACTATTTTTTCAGGAGAATATTTAACAATGAAATAAACAATAGAGCCTAACGCTATGGCAGTTGCCCTTTTTTCCTTTTCTTTTTCATCTAATTTCCATCTGTTCTCAACTTCTTGTAAAGCTCTTTGATGTCCTTCATCAATTATATCATCCCAAAGAACCATATGTCCTTTTCTTGCTGACATCTTCTTTCCCTCTAAGAGGACCATGGAATAAGCTAAATGAAAACATTTCTTTGTTAGGTCTTCGTTTCCTAGCAACGTTATAGTCTTGAACTGTTGTTGAAAATGCAACTTTTGATCTTCTGCAACGACCCAGATGTTCAAGTCTGGTTTGTACTTTTTGAATTTCCACAAGGTTGTAGCAATGTCCCTCGTCAAGTAGAGTCCTGTTCCATCTGACCTTAGAATTATTGTGTTTGGTAATTCTGGCTCGAGTTTTAAAACAGTTGCATTATCAGAATCGAAAACTAGATTTTTAGATTTTAATTGCTCTATTATTTTATGACTTTCTTCCTTAGAAGAAGACTCTAAGAATATATCTTTAAACTTTATTCCAAGACTTTCCCAGTTTTCTTTAAAGCCTTCCAAACACCACTTTAAAACTTTTTCAGCAAGTTTTTTAATTTCCTTGTCTCCTTTCTCATATCTTTTTAACAATTCTTCTGCTTTTTCTTCTAAGGTAGGATCTTCGCTTATTTTTTCATTTATCTTAAAGTAAATGTCTCCTAACCACTTGTCAGGCTTGCCTTTAGGTGTCTCATTGTTTCCAAGTATCTGATAGCCTAGCAAAAGAATTGAAAATTGCTTTCCCAAGTCATTTATATAACAAAATCTCTTAACATCCCACCCTTGGCTTTCTAGGACTCTTGACAAAGCTTCCCCAAGTATTGTAGAACGTGTCGTTCCCATATGAAAAGGATGTGCAGGATTTGGAGATGAAAGATCTATGACAGCTGTTTTATTTGCTTTGTTAAAACCATATTTTTCATTAACTTCATCCAAAACTTTTTGTCCGAATTCATCCCATCTCACATAAAAATTCAAGTAAGGGCCTATTGGTTTTACGTCTATAAAGTCTATTTTTAATTTTTCTGCTATTTCTTTAGCAATTTCATTTGGATTCTTATCAAGTTTTTTAGATAAAGAAAAACAAGGATAGGCAAAATCTCCGTACTCTAGAGACTCTTCTATTTCTTTCATTTCAACTTCTAATGCCTTTGCTATCGCCTCTTTCAAATAAAACCAAGAATTTTTCATATCAAAACTCATATATTTAACTATGAGTAACCTTTTTCTTAAAGGTTTAACAATTTTTACCTATGAAAGGGCAGACTGCTATTGAGTATTTATTGCTATTTTCTTTAGTTTTTGTGATACTCACTCTTTTAACATCTTATGCTCAAGATATAACCGAAAGGAATAGAGAAGAAATCATAATGTCTAATGCAGTTATTGCTGTAAACAAAATTGCTGAAGCTGCTGATATAGTTTATACTCAAGGAAAACCATCAAAAATAACTTTCTCAGTCTACATTCCAGAAAAAGTACATTCTATAGAATTTTCTGGAAAAATGATGATTATGAGAATTAGTGTAAGCTCTAGTAGTACCGATGTTTTTGCAATGTCTAAAGCACCGTTGCAAGGTTTTATTTCAACTTCATCTGGAACAAGAAGAATAAAAGTAAATGCTGAAAAAAATTATGTTACTGGAGAATCTTATGTTAACATTACAGAAAGCTGAAGCATCCATTGAATTCGTTATTTTTATAGGAATTTTATTAGTATTTTTTGTTTTTTTCATTGGAATAAGTGGAGTAAAATTAAGAGATATAGACGAGTCAACAATCTTTAAAAATGCAGAAAATATTTTGAATGTTATAACAAATGAGATTAATACAGCCTCTAGGATTGAAGGCTATTATAGAGAATTCTATATACCTGAAAAACTTGTAAACGGAAATGATTATAACATAACAATCTACAAAGACTTAAGAATGGTTAAAATCGAATGGGATGAAGGAAAGAATCTCATGTCCAACATACAAACAAACAAAACTCAAGGTAATATAACTGCAGGAATAAACAAAATTAAAAGAGAAGATGGTATGGTGAAAATAAATGAAGGCTGAGTTGTTTTCTTCAGATTTTATGATAAGTTTCTTTATATTTCTCTCGGCCTTGATAATAATTACTCTTTATTATCAAAATCTTCAAACTGATGTCTCTGAAGCTGATATAAGGAATAATATGTATACCAAATCTATTGAAATTGGAAGCTTGCTAGCCACTACAAACGGTCAGCCTCAATACTGGAACTCTACTAATGTAGAAGTTATCGGCCTTTATGATGATGGTAAATTTAATTTAACAAAATTTGAAGAGTTAAAAAAAATGAATAAACAAACTGTAAAAACAATGCTTGGTGTTGGAGCTTACAATTTTAATATAACACTAACAGAAAATAATACGGAAAAAATACTACAGAAACCAAGCGATCCTACATATTTCTATACATGTGGTACTTCGCCAGATGATGCTGAGCAATTAGTTCTAGTTAAAAGATTAGGAGTAGTTAACCTTGAAGATAGTGTAACAAAAGTGACAATGGAGGTTATACTATGGTCGTGAAAGGTATTGTTCTAACCTTAGACTCTATAATAGCAATGCTATTGATGATTTCGATAATTTCTCTTTTAATATTCTTTAGAATAGAATCAATATCACCTTTTTTAACAGCCCAACAACTACATTCCTTATCAGAAGATTCTCTAAACATACTTTCAAAATCAACTCTTAGAGAGGTTACAAATCAGACTTTACTTGATGATTTAAATCAAAGTGGAATTTTGAATGAAAATTATTGGAACGATAATGCAATAGACGTCATAGGAATGTTATGGGCTGAAAATAATGCGTCATCAAGCTCAGCAGCAGCCGAAATAACAAAAGATATTTTAGGAAACATTTTGCCTAACAATGTAGGCTACCAACTTCTTGTAGAAGATGATAATATCTACTTATCTGATACACCATCTGAATCAACTTCGGAAGCAGGAATTTCTTCAGGAAGAATAGCTTCGGGATATGAATCTAATAAGACCGTAAGTGGTTGTGTCGCAATGGCATATGTAACTAGCATAAAAGGAAAGAAAGACTCATCTTATGTCTATCTTGGAGGATATGTTGGCGATGGAAATATAACTACGAATATAACTTTGCCTTCCTTTGACAAAATATTAGAAGCATATATGGAAATGAATGATGGCAGCAATTTTACTCTTTATATAAACGGCAATTATTCAGGAAATTATAGCAATGGTACTGCTGGAGGTGGATCAATGAGAGCTGATAAGTGGGTTATATGTAAAGATCCTAATTATAATCCGTATTATGAACCTGATGTAAATGTAGCCAACAGAAATTGTTCTAATTTCACTGAAGGTAATAACACTATAAATTTTAACTTTACTGGAAATAATTCTTTCATAGGAGGAGGTTATTTCAGAGTAACCTACAATACGACTCAACTAGCTCCTACAGAACAAATTGGTAAAGATATTTATTGGTTCCCTGGGATTAGTGGATTCTTTAATCTTTATGACTCATTCTATGTTCCTGGTACGCTGACTAACATGACATCCTATCTTCATTATTTCAATAATGTTACACTAAATGCTACTGCTTACCTTACTATCGGCAATGTTAAAGTTTTTAGAAGCAACGTCACAGGAGAACAAAAGATTAATTTATCTTATAGTGACATATGGCAGAATTTTACTAGCCAACAAAATTTAATCAATAATGTTAGCAACAAAACAGTTCCCATAAGGTTTGGAGTAGAAGGATTTGAAATGAAACCAGGAGTTGGAACTGCAGATGCAATCTTAATCACAGATGTTTCCGGAAGTATGACTGAATGCGATGTTGAAAGTCCTCCTCCAAGCAATGTTACTCCTGATTGTAAAGGAATAGTTGGTGTACAAAATAGAAGAATTGATATAGCTAAAAATGTCGATAAAACATTTGTTGATACAGTTTTAGGTACTTCTGGGAATAGGGTTGGATTAGTGAGCTATAGAAGTACACTTTCAAATACGCATCCTTTAAGCAATAATTCAGTAGCTTTAAAGGGCAACATCAGCGCCTATACAGCTAGTGCATCTACATGTATGTCCTGCGGCATACTTAATGCAACTCGAACGCTAGATACTGTATCAGAACCTAGATTTAAGGGAATGCTAGTGATGAGCGATGGCATTGCGAATCAATGTTTAAATGGTGATTGGTGCGGTATCTATGGAGGATCTGTGGAAGGGAATTATGATGAACTCGATCCTGTTTATCCTGCAAAGTTAGAAGCATTAAACAAGTCATGCGAAGCAAGAAGTAAGAATTATACTGTTTTTTCAGTAGGATTCAGTAACAGTGCAGATAACTTTACACTTCAAAGAATAGCTTGTTGGAACTGTAGTGTTTGTAGAGTCTTAAATTGTGAACAAGTTTATACTCAAGGAAGCTGCGAAGCAGCCCCAGACTGCTATTGGAACGCTACAGCCATTGTAAATAACACTGTTTTTTATGATGATTTTGAAACTTGGTCAATTGGTAGTGATTGTAGTTTTGCTCCAACCAATTTTACTCCAAGCAATAATTGGAATACTTGTTTAGATACAGGCAATTCACGTATAAGAGGTCAAGATACATCTGAATTTGGTTCATATGCATTAAGAACTGCCTACTGGAATGATTTATTCCCAGGGTCTGAAGCGCTAATTAAGTGTGTAGATTTAACGCCGTATTCAAAGGCGTATTTAACTTTTTGGTGGATGAAGAGCGGTTTAGATGCAGGAGAGTATGGTAGAATAGATATCAACAGCGGGTCAGGATGGGTTAATATATGGGATAGTGGAACTGGTTCATCCTCCGACTTTGAAGAAAGACAGATAAATATAACAGATTATAAAAGTTCTAACACATGCATAGGAATACGTCAAAAATCTTCTAGCACTAACGAATGGGTAAATTATGATAGGTTTGAAATACTAGGAACTGTAATTGGTGGATGTAAAAATAATTTTAGTTCGTCTTCACCATGTTGGATAGGTAATGTAACTCTTCCAAATGGAACCCAAGCTGATTGTAGAGCTGTAAGATACGCCCAAAGCAGCAACGTGAACGAACTAACACAAATATACCAAGGATTTGGACAATGGTTCGTACATTTAGGTTATACAACCCAAAAGGCAAACATAAGTAGTAACGCAAAAATCAACAATGTTCTTTATTCAGATTCTTACATAGAATTACAATATTCACCACTTATAATTCCATATGAATATGGAGAAATATCTTTAACTATAGAGACGCCAAGACTAAAAAATCTAACAGGAGATACTATTGACAAGCCATATAAAGAAGGTTGGTTTAACACCTCTGACAAAGTCAAAGTTGTAAATGCAAAAATAACTTCTTATTCATCTGATAATTGGACTGATATGCTCTGGATAAATTCGAGTGCTACTGGAATTTGGAAAGAAGTGTATAATCTCACAAAATATGGAAGTGATTATACAGGGTTAGGAGACCCGTTCATAATTCATATACCCGTCAATGATATTTCATCAGGAAACAACTCGATGAGAATTGAGACAGGAATCAGCCCTAATATTACTGAAAAAAGCGGTGGCTCTCCTGATGATAGAGTCATCTATACCATAAGAGTTAAAGGAGCTGTTGGTTATGGAGGTATAAACGAAACTTGTGATGGTGCGATAAATGAAGCTTATCATAGGCTTAACGAATCAATTGGAGGTTATGTGAGCTTTACTAATAACGAAATACTTTTCCAAAACAATACTATTAAAAAAGTTCCGTACATGTGGGGTCCGTCTATTATAAGGGTAAGGGTTTGGTCATGAAAGGATTGTTTTATAGTATTATGATAGCTTTGTTTATAATGCCTATTTTAGCATTAATATTATTTTACTCACAGACCGCAATCCCTCAAAATATTGCTACTAAAATAAGATCAGATGAATTGCAATATTTTTCAGAAAGTATAAAAGAAGACTTGTCAAGATTTCTACAGATAAATGGTAAAAGGGCTATGGTTGCTGCGGTTAATGCTTCAATGTCAAATGGAATTGGTTTGGATAACGCCTCATTAAGATTAATTGAAGTTATAGAAAATGGAACCTTGTATGGAAATCAGACCTTTGTTGATCAGAAAAACTTTTCAGAATGGAAAAAAAGTATCAGTGATATTGCATTGAACTCTGGTTTTGATATAAATTTAACACTCATGTCTCTTGATGTGACTCAGAATGATAGTTTTAGCATACTGTTCAGCACCACAGTTTATATAAATATTTCTGATAACAGAGCTGAAATGAGTATTTTAAAAAATATGTCAATAGCTGAAGCAATATCAATAGAGAATATACAAGACCCGTTGTATCAAATTAAAACAAATGGAACAATCTTTAGAACTATAAAGAAATCTCCATTTAGTAAGATTTTAGATCCACCAACAAACTTGAGTAATCTTACATTCAATGTCATCAATAAATATTACTATAGTTCTATAAGTGGTCCAAGCTTCTTGAACAGACTTGAAGGTAAAACTACTTCATCTGCCTATGGCTTAGAATCCTTTATTTATTTACCAGAACATGAAAGTCCCAACCCCTCATTGAGCGTATTGGATTACGAATATTGGAAAAACATACCGGGCTATCTTTTAAATTCTTCGAAAACTTATGACCCTCCGCTTGATTCTATTTATAATTGGCTTAAAATAAGTTGCCAAGCTGCAACTGACTATAATTTGAATAGTACACTAAATACTGCTTGCTAAAATTAGCGATGCGAATAATAAGAAATTATATGATTAAGTCGAATAATATAAAGTAACTGCACGATTAGCATTCATCCTTATCAAGCAGCCGTAATCAGTATATAAAATTTCTGTTTCAATAGGGTAAAATTCTTCACACAAAGAAAATTCACAATTTATTCCATCTACTTCCCATCTTAAACTCCCACCACCAATCACAAACGCTGGTATAACACAAGCAACTGAGCCAGAATCTGCTTTCAAATTATATGGAGCACTAGATGTTGAAGATGACACTACATTATTAATGTAATAACCTGCATAAATTCTCAAACTAGCTGGAATGGAATTTATACTTAGTGTATAAACTTCTGGTGCAGGTGGTGTTGGATTATCTACGTTGCCACCTGTACCTCCACCACCTTGTTGTCCACCTCCGCCACCGCCACCACCTGAACTTTTATTTGAGGGTGTTTGTGTTGTAGTTTGCCAAGGAAGTTTAAAAGGTAATCCTAAAAAGCCTTTATCTTCTTGAGAATCATTTCCTTGATTTTGTGGTTCATTAAAAACATTAGGAAAAGTTGTCGGTAAACTTAAATAAAACATAATTGAAAAAGTTGAAACAACTAAGACTAAGATTATTATAATTATCAAGTACCTTTTCCTCATAAAGATATTTTGTTCTTATATTAAATATTAAGTTAACTGTAGTAAAACTTAATTTTATATGGGATAAAAGAACTAATTTGATTAGGGAAAATATATGGCAGATATGTTAATAGAAACATCTATAGACGAGCTTGCAAGAATATTAAATGAAAAGAAAAAATTAACACTAGATGAGGCTGCCAAATTACTAAAGACAAATGAAAAGCAAGTAGAGAGTTGGGTAAAAATTCTCGAAGATAGTGGTTATGTAGAGCTTATTTATCCAGCGTTAGGTGAACCACAGATAATTCTTAAGAGCTTAGATAAAAGAGACTTGATAAAAAAGGAAAAGGAACTTAAAAATAGAAAAGAAGAAGTTGAGGAAAAGACCAAAGAATTTGAAAAAAAGGTTGATGTTGTTGAGGAAAAGGTCGAAATAAGCAGTAAAGAGTTCTCCAAGTTAGATGCTGAGCTAAAAATCAAGTTAAAGGGTTTGGAGAAGAATCTAAAAAATATAGATGAACTTGAAGGCAAGAGAGAAGAGATAGTTAAAAAAGCTGAGGAAATAAAAAATTTGTCAGACTCTATAAGCAATGAAGTGGAAAATATAAAGTCTGACATAACCCAGATGGAAAACAAGATAAATGAGCATATCAAGACAATGGAAGAACATGAAAATGACATCAAAAACTTGGATGAAAACAAAAAAACTATAGAAAATGAAATAATTAGCCTAGAGAACGAGATGAAACTAATTAAAGTACTAGCAAATAAACCAGTTTCGGTTCCAATGGCTGGCTTAAAGAATATTTTTGCCAGGCATAAAGAAAAGACAGAAGAACTTAGACAAAAAAGAAAAGAGATGCATGAAAAAGCATTAAAAATGAAAAGTATTGTAGGCGAAAAGAAGGATAAAATTCAAAATAAAAAATTCTTCAAATTTTTAAAAAGGTGAACTGATGGAAACTTTACAAAGTTATGTTATTGTCGCTGACAACGTTCCTGCAAGAGTTGATATAGTAAAAAGACCTGAAGAGTATACTCCAGTTTATGAAGTAAAATTCTCAACAATAGAACCTGCTACCCAAGCTGTTTTAGAGTCTATAAAGGAGAGATTAATAGAAGTAGTAAAAATCGAGATTTCTGAGATTCTTGATCCTAAGGTAATGGAAGACATAAAGAACAGGTTCTTGGAAAGTGCCAAGAATGCGATATCTCAAGAACTACCAACAGTTCCTGATAAGGAAAAGAATATTTTAGCCGGAACTTTGGTTCATGAAATGCTTGGAATGGGAAAATTAGAGATTGTATTAAATGATGATGACCTTGAAGAAGTTGTCATTAACAACTCTTCAGAGTCCGTTTGGGTATTTCATAAAAAATGGGGTTGGCTAAAGACAAATATCATTGTTCCAACAGAAGAGCAGATATACAACTATGCAAGTCTAATCGGTAGAAAAGTTGGAAGACAAATTACAAACTTAAATCCATTAATGGATGCACACCTAATAACAGGAGACAGAGTCAATGCTACTTTATTCCCAATATCAACAAAAGGAAATACTATAACAATAAGAAAATTTAGAAGAGAACCTTGGACTATAATTCATTTTATTGATCCTTCTCAAAAAACAATGACAAAGGAAATTGCTGCACTGTTATGGTTATGCATGCAGTATGAATTGAATATACTAGTTGCAGGAGGAACTGCTTCAGGTAAAACATCTGTCTTAAACGCCCTTATGCCTTTCATACCTCCAAACCATAGAATTATAAGCATAGAGGACACACGTGAGCTTCGTTTACCTGATTTCTTACATTGGATACCTCTAACGACTAGAGAACCGAACCCTGAAGGAAAAGGTGAAGTCTCAATGCTTGACTTGCTAATCAATTCGCTAAGAATGAGACCTGATAGAGTCGTGGTAGGAGAGATAAGAAGGCAGAGGGAAGCAGAAGTGCTATTTGAAGCAATGCACACTGGTCATAGCGTCTATGCGACATTACACGCTGATAGAGCAGAACAAGTAATAAGAAGATTAACAAATCCACCTATAGATATTCCAGAAAGTCTTCTAGAATCTTTACATCTTGTCATAGTCCAATATAGGCATAGAAGACTTGGAATCAGAAGAACTTTAGAAGTAGCAGAATTCATCCCTGGTGAATCAGGTAAATTTGGATCAAGATTAGAAATTCTGTACAGATGGAAACCAACCACTGATACAATAGAAAAAGCAAGAAGCAGCATAAGATTAATAAACGAAATAAGGTTGCACACAGGAATGACAGATGACCAAATGGAGGATGACCTTAAAGAAAAGGAATCAATACTCCAATGGATGCTTGACAACAATGTAAGAACTGTTAACACGGTAGGAAAGGTTGTTGCAGAATATTATCATGACAAAAATAAAATACTAAAAATTGTCAAGTCTAAGGGAAAACCTGAAGAAATTATTGGAAGAACTCTCGCAGAAGAATTAAAAACAGCTGTTTAATATGATGATACCTTTTGTACCATTTCCTTTGAAAAAAGCAATAAAGGAGGCAAAAGTATTCGAAAGAGTAGGTGCTGTTATTGCCAAGTCCAGACCGTCACTTAAGTTAGACCTTTTTCAAGCTGAAATACCAATGCATCCGAAGGTATATGCTTCTATAGTAGCTTTGACAACTGTGTTTTATTTTTTCATAATGACGCCTGTAATATTTCTTGTAGGCTATATATCATTAAGAAAGCCTGATTTTTTCCTTCCTTTAATTGTTGGAGG
>CAZYZB010000009.1:13248-26032 GCA_964651405.1 uncultured archaeon | reverse complement strand
ATTGCATCAAGACAAAGAAATGTAGAATCTTTAGGAGGTGAGGCTGGAGGATTGCTCGTTCTTAAAAGCATCTCCAAGACAGCGATGTTTGCTTTTGCAATTTTTGATTTCTATAGACTACCTGTGAGTAAATTAATCCCATTGGCAATCAGTTGGGTGTATTATTTTAGACTACCTGTTTCATATAAAGAAACGCATCCTTTTGAAATGATAGAAGCTTGGCTTAGAGTAGGGGTTGGATTTGTTATAGCATTTCTAATATTTATTGCTTTTATTGGTTCTCAACAAGGCATGTCTCTGTTCTTTATGGCTCTAGCATTTTTCTGTACTTCTTTTCCTCGTCACAGACATGCACAACCAGAAGATCAAGGTCAAGTTAGAGTTAGCCTTGTTAATGTTCTTGGTAAAATGGGAGGAGATGCTGGCAGAAGAATAGGAAATATTTTACAAGGCGAGGAAGGTTTTGGTTTGGACCCGTATCTAAATATAGCATTTTTATTCCTCATGACACTTGCTTTACAATATGCAAATGTAGGACTTTCAGCAGAATTGGCCACAGGATTGTGGTTAGTTTTGGTTGTTGCTTCATTTATGACTTTGGCAGGAATGCAAACTAATCATGTAATTTGGATATATATTATTGCTGCTCTATACTTTAGCATTTGGTCTGGAGTTTTCGGTAATTTGTTCGGCGTTGGCGAAATGGAAAATATGATGCAAATAATATTTTTTGCAGTTTGGATGCTTTCAATTGTTGCTGGTTATGTGGGCGGTAAAGAAAGTAGGCCAGCCACTGGAATCTTAATGATATTCATGGCTTTGTTCGTTTTCAGTTTTACTGCTACAGGAGTTATGGGTACTTCAGTCTTTGGTTACTGGTGGCCACAAATTGCATCTACTGTAGAGGCGATTACTGCACCAATAGGACCTATGTGGGGACAAGTACAGACTGGTATGGGAGATGCATGGTTGATGATAACAAATCCAATGGGCTATTATGATATTATGAACAAAAGGACGCAAGCAACAAAATCAGTTGTAAAAGAAGGGGGAACTACAAAATCTATAGAACTGCTCAAGACGGATTTATTTACTTCAACTCCAGGCGAGTTAGAACCTTTGCATGATATTCTTTTAGGTTCGTTCCAAATTCAAAATCAAGGAGAATATGAAGCTAATGAAATCGAGTTGACATTATGGTCAAGTTGGATGGATCCTAAAGCACTAGCACTGGTTGGCCAAACTGCAGAACCTGTGCCAACTGGAGAACTGGAAAAATTTGAATGTAGCAAAACTACATCATCTCCTCTCTTTGTAGCTCCTAATCAATTCGGTAATTGCGCTTGGTCAGAAACAACATATCCTGATGAAATAAGATTTGTTAACTTTGTGTACTATTCAGAAAAAAAGAAGACAGGCGCTTGGTATTTGGGTGCTGTAGGAAATCTGGCGAACTGTGTGGATTTGGGGTGCATGGATACAGGTAATAATGTTGCTTGTTGCTCAGGGCCAAATGCTACTTTTAATCACAGTGGCCAACAACTTAAAGTTAATGTTAACTTGACTTATTATTACAATGTTAATGTTTCTATTCCAGCTGAAGTTATGGACCAAACTAAATATAGAGACCTTTTGATGGCAAGGCAAATAAATTTACAGGAATTAACGTCTCAATATACAGGTGGTCCAGTAAAAGCTACATTATGGAGTCAGAGGCAACCTATAAGAAGTGAAGAAACGTCTCTATTTGTTGCTTCTATTGTTAATGAAGGCGGAGGTACTTTGAATGAAGTAATAGAGTTTAAAGTTTTAATACCGCAAGATTTAGTTTCTGTGAAGGAAGGCATTGAAATAGTGGCTCAAACATTTAAAGAAGATACGAATCTAAATGCTGATCCTGACGGTTGTGATGCTTGGACTTCAAATCATCCATACCCAGATAGTGTAACTATTAGAGGAAAACTTTATTGGGCAATAACCTGCAAACATAAAGTATCTATGAAAAACGGAGAGTACAAAAGAGTTTCATTTTTCATCACACCCAAAAAAGTAACTGATGTGAAAACAGGTTTAATAATAGGTTTAGCAAACTATCAATACACAAAAACAGGTTCAACAAGCATAACAATAGCGAATGCCCCATGGCATTAAACCTTTATATTTAAAAAATAAAATATGATAAATATGAAAAAATTTGCTTTAGGACTGATTTTAATTTTACTAGTTTCAGGTTGTGCAGGATTTGATTTAAGTGGAATAATTCCTGGCTTAGGTGGAGGAAAAAATATTAATGCGACAGTAATGTCTCCAGATGTTATTGTCATTAAAAATGTTAATGTTATACCATCGTCTCCGATAAATTCTGCTGATCAATTTTCTGTTTCATTTGAATTGGTGAATCAAGATGAAATAAAATACGTGACTACTAATTATGAACTTTTTGATACAGGATTATGTACAAAGCAATCTACAGGAGACTCAGATAAAAAAACTGATTGGGATATAGTTCCTTCTGGGACAGAATTTGTTCAATGGGATTTTCAAGCCCCAAGCAATGAAGAAATAGCTTATTTGCCTAATAAATGTCCAATAAGGTTTAATGTTAATTATACATACAATGCAACAACTCAAATTGATGTTGATGTTATATCTCAAACTAGATTAACTGAGTTGCAAAAAGCAGGAACTCCTCCAACTTTCACATCAAGTTTAATTATTGGAAGAGGTCCTGTTAAAATTCAGCTAAGCTTTGGTACTGTTTTGCCTGTTAGAGGTGGTATTGGTAGTAATCCTGGTGGTGCTCTTCCAATATTCATAACAGTAGAAGATGCTGGTACCGGACTATTAGGAACCGTACCTGCTAATGCTCTGAAAATATATATTCCCAGTTTGTTTACAATTGCAGATAAAGATAGGTTTACTTGTTTCGATACTTCAAGAAAAGTAGGTTATAAAGTTTGTGAAAACACAAATGATATTAACATAATAAGGAAAAAGTCATCACAGATGAGAATAGGAACACAAGCACCTCCTGAGGACATGGAAAGAACTTATTTCATTACAGCAGAATTAAACTATAATTATGAAATAATTGGAGAAACCAGCGTAAGTGTTAAGCCGACTCTTGACGTAGGAGGAACATCAGCTCCAACAACAACACCAACTCCAATGCCACAAGTTACACCAGGTCCAGCTGGAGCTACACCAGCATAAAGAAATAATTTATTTAAATAATTCTAATATAATTTATGCGATATTTGTTGTTTTTAGCAGTAATTTTAGTAATAACTCTAGTGTCCATGTGCGCTGGCTTGCCGGAAGTACCTTTCTTTAACACTGGTGATGGCAGTATTCAAAAGGCAGGAGTTATTATAATGGACACTGAAAGTCCTGATGTTTTTATTAGAGCAGAAGCAATCCCTCCCACAGAGGTTAGGTCTGGAAGAAACGTTAATGTGTATTTTGAGTTAAGAAACAAGAACACATATTCACTGAAAAACATTAAACTAACGGTCTATGATCTATGTGTTTTTTCAGGCGACATTGAAAAACTCATAACTGAGATTAAAGCTAACAAGACTTATACTTTTTCTTTGAAATGGACTGCAGGCAATGTGGACTTGGATACAGATTGCAAGGTCAAATTCAGAATAGAATACGATGCTGAATACTCTTTATTCCAAAACATAGCTGTTTTATCCCAGTCTGAATACGAGCAGAGAGAATTAGCAGGAACGCTACATGACATCCCTGTTCAATCTTCTTTTCCAGACAGCCCTTTGAGAATTTCACTTTCATTTTCTGAAACTCAACCTTTCATAAATAATGAAAAATATTATTTGCAACTTGATTATAGGAATGTTGGTGGTGGTGTTGTTAATGTTGATAGTGGAGATATAACAATAAAGCCTCCAGCTAATGTAAAAGAATTTTCCTGTGCTGATTACAGTGGCAATTTAGCAAATAGTAAAGCATTAAATTTCATATCTAACAGGGCTTCGACCTCAAGCTGTAGTTTTACTACGTCTACAGCTCAAACAATGGACATAATGTCCCTTGTGGTATCTGCAAGATACAAATATATGCTTGATAATTCCATATTAATAAAAGTGAAAAGAGTATGAATGCAAAAATTTTAATAGCAATATTGGCAATAGTCGCAGTAGCTGGCTGCACAATACCAGGCATACCTGGAATACCAGGAGTAGGCCCAGGTACATTTGGCGGTGGAAGAGGCTTGGAAATGACAAGTTTCACAGCAGACCCAAGCAGTCTTTACAGTGGTTCTACAGTAAAAGTGATAATGGAAGTTGAAAATCAAGGCGGCTTTACAGCACCTGCGACAAGATCATTTGCTTATTTGACAGGAACTAACATGAAGATAACGAGTATAGATAATAATTATTGGCATAGATTAAGCGGAGACACGAACACAACAGAATGTGGCAAAATTATAGCTGATTTGGAACCAGCAGATGTTGTCAAAGGAACGCCAGGAGACAAAAAGACATTTAAATGGAGTTTGAGAGCACCTAATATGGATCCAGGAACTACAAGTCCTAATACTTTCATAGGAAGAGTTTATACAAATTATATGACTGTTGTAAACGGCAATGCCTGGGTTTATACAGAAGCAGAAGCTGAAGCAGCAAAAACTTCTGGCAGGGCTTCAAACAAAGCAACATTCACATCAACCTCAGGTCCAGTTTCATTAGAAGTTTCAGCAAGTCCAGATCCAGTTATAATTTCCACTACTGATAATTCATTCACACTAAAAATAACAATAAAGAATTCTCAGACAGGTACGATATATAAATCAAATAAGATAGTTTCATGTCCACCTTCTTCATCATTGTTACCAGAAGACTTGAATAAAGTCGACGTAACAATAACTGCTGGTGATTTTGACATAGTGGAGGCTGAATGTATAGGTAAACAGGAACAAGAATTAATATCTGGGAATCCTACAGACATGCTTTGTGAACTAAGAATTAAAACTGGCTCAAAACCAGCTACATACGGTTCATTCCCAATTAATGTGAAAGCGGAGTACGGCTATTATACAGAAAGAACAGCATCAGTGACAGTTCAAGGAAAAACTACTACCACAACAACTACAACTGGTTCATGTGGAGATGGAGTTATAGATTCAGGTGAAACATGTACTACATGCCCACAGGATGCTTGCTTAGCCGGTGGTTGCCCAGGTTTTCCATGTCCTGCATAAAAATTGAAGTGATTAATTAGATACTGGAAGATGTGACTATTGTAATGCTTTAAGTGATGATGGATGTTCATTTATATGCTGAATGAACATCCTATTTTAATTATTTTATAAATTTAACTCTATTTTGTAATTTTTTCGTAATGTAAGCAATATGTCACTATTTGACCATAATCTATAAATACACGTTTAACAATTCTATGTTAGTAAGGTGAAAACAAAATGAATAAATCGATTTTATTAGCTACTATAGCTGTTCTTATGGTCGCAGGATGTACAGGTCCTGGTGGATTTCAGTTACCATTTCCAATAACTTCACCAACAGGAATCGCAGCAGGAAATGGTTTAGTTATAACAGAATTCTCTTTAGATAACTCAGAAGTTTATAACAATCGTTCAGCAAAGGTTACAATGATGGTTTCCAATAAAGGTGGTTCAACTGTACCAAATGCCAAAGCATTAGCTGTGTTACAAGGTTCAGCAATAAAGCCTACTCTTGCAGATAATTTATATTGGTCTGGAAGAGGAACTACTACTAGTGTATATTTAGGAATGGGTAAAGAGATGAGCCCATATGATCCAGTCAAGGATATGCCAGCAGATGAAAAGACATTAGATTGGTATTTAACATCACCAACTGGTATTACAGCAGGGACAACAAGAACTGATTATTTTATGGGAAGACTTTACTATGACTATTCGACTACTGTTACAGGCAATGTCTGGATTTACACAGAAGCAGAATCCGAAGCAGCTAAATCAGCAAACAAGCCATTGAATACAAATTCATTTACAACATCTGCAGGCCCAGTTGCTATGTACGTAACAATAAAGCCATCTGCCGTGGTAGTATCTGACACAGACAGGACATTTACAATGACAATAAAAGTTATTAACACAGGCGGTGGAACAGTTTACAAACAAGGTGCAGTAACTTATGACACAACTTCACCAGATCTCGTAATTGACACAGAAACACAATTAAATAGAGTAGCAGTTGATATAACAGCTCCATCAGGATGGAGTGGTTTTACTGATTGCGAATCTACAGATCTTGAATTTGTGAAAGGTGAAGCAACCTTGACATGTGAAGTTACAGTACCAGTACCAGCAACATTCCAGTCAGATCAAATATCAGTTGTTGCAAATTACGGCTATTGGATTGAAAGAACAGCAAGTATAGTTGTTGCAGGTAAGTAATTTTTGTAGATAGCTTAACGCTATCTACCTTTCATTTGTAAAACTATCAAGCCTTTTTTGAGGCTGTTTGATAGAGGCAGAGTTATTTAGAAGTAACTTGCCGTAAACACCATCATAACCTGGCTGTACTTTCAACTCTCCTTTTCTATTTTTTAATATTATTTCTACAATCTTCTCATGAGTTAACAATCCTAGTCTATCTTCTGAGGCTTCTAACAAGACGTTTAATTCAGTTCCAAATTCTCTTGTTAGTTTAGTTGATTCTTCCCAGACCTTCTTGGAAAAGAACTGAGTGTTATAAACTGCAGCTATTAATTCTGATAAAGGAAGTAAAGACTTGAAGGGCACAGCATTTTTTGGGACAAATCCTTCTGGTCTATCTGCCAGTTCTTCTACTCTGTTTAAGACGCCAATAGTCAAAGGCTTGCCACAAACAGGACATGTGTTGTGGTATTTCATTGATTCCTTCGGGTCTAGAGAAACATTACAAATCCTATGACCATCCCAATGATACTTGCCATAGGAAGGATCAACCTCTATTGTATATAGGAATTTCTTAGGGTTCTTTTCTCTGATGGCATTTATTATATCATTATAACTTGCTTCAGTATCAAAAACATTTAATTCCCTACCAATCCTAGATGGCCAAGGGCTATGCGAATCACTGTTCGAGACAAGCGCGAACTTATCTAATGAAGATAATCTCCAGTTCATTTGAGGATTAGAGGATAAGCCTGTTTCTATTGCAAATATGTTTTTTGTCTGCTCTTGGAAGCATTCCTCTATTGAGTCAAAACCAGACTTACTTCCTAAAATTCCAAAATACGGAGTCCATGCATGTGCAGGTATTATTACAACATCCTTTGAGATGTTAATCAAATTTTCTGCAAGCTCTGCACAATCAATCTTAGTTAATATAGGCCTTCCGTCGCTCGCTAACTTGCCATAGTTTTTAAGAAAGTCATTTATCTGGTCTACAACTTCAAAGCTAGGAGCTAATAATACATTATGTATTTTTCTTAATTTTTCACCTTGATTGTAGATGCTTGAGACCTCTGCTTGAAGCATGAAATATATGCTCTTGTCTTTAAAATGAAAAAGGCCCTTTTCAGCATCTATTAAATTTCTCTTTAGCTCCTTGAGCCATAAAGGATGGGTAAAATCTCCTGTTCCTAACAGATTCAAGCCTTTGATCTTTGCGTTCTTTTCCAAATTCTCTATATTCATCTCATTAGAAGTTGCTCTACTATAATGGCTATGCAAATGCAAGTCTGCTAAAATTTTCATTAAAACACTATTTGATTAGCTTTACAACAATAACTCCGAATATTAAATCAATCACTAAGCTAGTTATTGACCAAGCAACTAAAAGTAATGTTGGCAAGTTAATTAGCAAGTACATTGTTAGAGACCAAGGTATTCCTACTAAAAACAAGAGAAAACCAAAGTACAGACCTTTGTTGGTTATTGTCTTTCCTGGTATGCTTTTGTTAATCATAGAATAAATCATAGCATATATTATACCTGCGATTATTCCAAATATAATTGAATAAATGTAAAACTCAGTTGGTGGTGCTCCTTCTCCAGGCATCATTATTTTACTCCACACTGCAAAGTATGCTGGATCAGTGTAAAAGCTCATTGTTAACATTGACTCTACTGTATGAATTATTTGAGCTATTATTGCAAACACGATTCCTGCTATTATAAATTTCAAAGCTTTCATTTTAATCCTCTTTGAATATTAATATTTAAGAATTATTAAAGCTTAGAAAAATAAATTGGTGGGCCGGAAGAGATTCGAACTCTTGATTTCTACCCTTTTGAAAAATTATTTGTCAAGGTAGCGTCATAGCCGCTAGACCACCGGCCCCTGCACTTTCCTTTCAATTAATCTCTCTAGTAAAGCTTTTATTTTATGCACATGAGGGGCTCTTTTAATTGTTACTTCTGCTGTATCTATACCGCCTACAGAATATAAATTAATTGTTCCTATGTTAAGTATTCTATCAATTGCACCTTGAGATAAAGTATAATTAGATATTTTTTCCCAGCTTATAGACTCTTCCTTTATATTGATTATACCTTTCTTTTCAATTATTCTATAATTAGTTATATAGTACGTGTCATCCTTTCTTTGCAGTCCTGCTATAATGATAAAGATTATCCCTATGAAAGGAATGAAAATAGTGTAGAGTGTATATTCTTTTGAAATTATAATAAATTTTAATATTTCAAATGCATTCAAAATAACAAAAATTCCAACTATTATTAAAATAAATGCTAACAAGTACCACTTCAAAAACGCTAGTCTTGTAGGATGGAATACTAAATAAGTTTGTTCAGGCATACTAATTGTTTAATTTCTTTTTAAATAAGTTAGTGCGCCGATCGGGATTTGAACCCGAGCTGTGAGCTTGGGAAGCATACACGCTAAAGCTTCATGTCCTACCAGGCTAGACTACCGGCGCACATATAATAATGATTAAGAAACAGTTATATTTTTACGAGTTTTTCCAGTCTTTTCTTGTCGTTAAAGCTTATGATTTCTACATTTAGGCCAACTAGTTCTTTTTTTGTCTTTTCATCTATGGCGTCTTGATCTATAACTAGTACGAAGTCAAATCTTTTCTTCTTAGCATCCTGTAAGAGTCTTTCTGGTCCTTCATATTTCCCAGCAAAGCCCCATGCCTCTGCAATGCTCTGCATTTTGATGATTCTTAACGAATCAGCTCCAACAGTAAAAATTGCCATCATAAAAATCAAATGTTAAAGATTCCACCTATTCCTTCAGCTGCAGCTTCCTGTTCTTTCTCAATTATAGTTTTTACTGTTTCAAATTCTTTCCCTGAAATTCTTTTAGCGCTTTCAACTAAAATTTCTTTTTCATGCTTTTCAAAGAAGCTTTCCTCAGTTTTTATGTACAAATAAGTAAAGTCTTTTTTAACTCCTAATGACCTCCCATCTCTTAAAGTATAACCATTCAAGGCAAATTCATTTGTAAGTCTACCTTTAATACTAGCTTCTGCTGCACATCCACAACTACATTTTATTTCCTTTTCTCCATCATCACCAAAAAATTCATTGTATCTGTTAGCGTCAATTGTTTTTATTTCTACTTTTCCACATTTCTTGCACTTTATTTCAATATCCATCGTATCTTTCTTTTCTAATACGGCCTTTACTTTTTGTAGTGCTTTTTTGTCAATTTCATAAACTCTAACTTCCATATAATCACTTTTTATTTTTATACATATACATTAATAAACTCTTCTGTTTTGAGCCCCAGGAGAGATTTGAACTCTCGACCTACTGTTTACGAAACAGTCGCTCCACCAGGCTGAGCCACTGGGGCATATACTATAAAATAAATTGAAATTATATAAGTATTAGGATAAACTTTGAAGGATAGCATATATTTATACATTTATGGGAGAGAATTATTTTTATGTTAATTAAACAAGAAGCTGATGAAAAGGTTAGAGAAGGCTGGTTGAGGGCTTCTATGATTTTTGAAGTCCTAGCTATAAATGAGAAAACAACCAAGGATTCGCTAGAAGAATTAATTAATAGAATAGAGAAAGACAATAGAATAAAATTATATAAGAAAGAATTTGGAGAGATAAGAAAAGTTGAAAAGCCACTACCGAATATAGAATTTGGATATTCATTAACCTGCGACATTGAATTAATATCAAAAAAACTTGATGATCTAGCCCAGGTAGTTTCTGAATATGGGCCGTCTGCTATAGAATTATTAGAGCCTTTAAAGCTCAACATAAATGCTGGTGAAGCTCAAACAATCTTAAATTTAATATCGAGCATAATGCACGAGTTTGCAGCTGCTGGCGCTGGTGGCATAGTATTCCTGAGAAAAGAGTGATATAATGAAAAATGTTTTTTTAAGTTTTTTGTTAGGATTTATCTTATTCTGTATTTTAGTTAAAGCAGAGAGTGTCTCTCAGGCAATAACATCAGAAATTTACAATAATGATACTGCTTATTATAAATTAAGTATAATTTTTATAAATCATACTTCCAAGTCTTTTACAATACCCTTGGGATCAGCATCAAACATCAAATTAGAAACTTCTGTTAATTGCATAGAACAAAAAAGAATGATTGAGACAAATATATTTTGTAATTTTGAAGCTTCGAGCAGAACTGATATAGTAATTGAATATGATGCGAAGACAGTAAGTAAAAAAGATAGTTATTTTTTATTTACAGACTCTTTTAAGATAGTGGAGGACACCAACTCAATATCTATTTTAGTCAAATTGCCAGAAGGGACAGGCTTGAAAGAACCAACAGAAGAATCCTATAACCCTAAGTATGCTTTAATAGGTTCTGATGGAAGAAGACCGCTAATAAACTGGGTAAAGAATGATGTTAAAGCAGGTGAAAGATTTGATGTTTCTGTTGCATTTGAAAAAATAGGTGAACAGCCAACAGCATCATTTCCATTTGGAATAATTTTAGTGATGGTCCTAATAGTATTTTCAAGCTTAGGATTATTTTATCAATTCTATTGGAGAGGAAAAAACCTAAGATTAATTTTACCAGTCCTTAAAAAAGACGAGAAAAAAATTTTTGACACGATAATTAAACACGGCAACGGCATTAATCAAAAGATAATTGTTAAAGATAGTGGCTATTCTAAGGCAAAAGTCTCAAAAGTTCTTAGTTCTTTGAAAGAAAGAAGACTTATCAAACTTGAACGAATTGGTAGGTCAAACAAGGTTTATATAGAGAAGAATTTTGAAAAGAAGTCATAAAACAGCTCCGGAAACAGTTAAATGTTATAAAATAACTTACTATCATGTGTATATATATTATAAAGCAATGATAAGTTGCCTCAGAAACTGTTTCGATGAATTTATATATCCCATGCATACTCAATATTTTCTACAAGTTTGGTGCCTAGATTACACTACAGTATAATCTTTTTGGCGCGTAAGCGCATTTTGGCGCCAAACAAAGCGCATTCACCGCGCAACAAAAAAATTAAACGGAGGAAATATATATGCAATTTAAAAAATTAGCTGCAATAACAGGTTCAGCCTTAATGGCTGGTCTTAGTTTAGCAGCACCAGTATTAGCGGCTTCAGCAACAAAACTAGGAGACATTAAGAATCTAGCCGGCGCAGCAGATTCAACAGTTAACTTTCCAATTTTCGTAATTGGAGCAAGAGCACAGACAGCAGATGTAGCAGGTGCAGTTGACGTTGCAGTCAACTTAGCATCTAACGTAGTAAAGACCACAGCAGTAACAGTACCAGGAACATCAGCAGCAATAACAGGTGGAGTTTCAATGACAACTCCAACAAACCCATTGACCATGTGGAACAACTTTGCAAGTTCAAAACAAGTTTTGACTGCAAATGATTTACCAGACATATTGAATGCAGGAAGTTATGCAGATGCAGCTAGTGTAACAACACCATACTCTCAATATTTGACCTTTACAAGTGCAACAACAAACGGTCAAGTAGTTTATGACAAACCAAATGGTGGAACTACACCAGGCTTAGGATTGAAGTTTACAGGAAATTATCAGATTTATAACTATCAACTTGCATTTACAAAACAAATTTCCGAAACCATAACTTCTGGTGTTGTAACAAACATGGGTAACACACCATTAAAAATAATGGGAAGAGATTGGACAATAACATCGGCAACAGTATCAGGAGCAGACAACCTAGCCTTAACTTTATTGTCTGGAAAGAACGCCCAAACTGTTACAACCGAAGCAGCAGCTACTTATGTTGTAGGAGATAAAACCTATACAGTAAAATTAGTAGCTGTAGGTACAATTAACGGCGTAGATGCTGCCACAATAGCAGTATCTGGTGGAAATCTTGCAGCAGAAGAAACACTACAAATATTGACAGGTGGAACAAGAGCACCAGTAGGAGATCCAACATTGATTATAGGAGTTACTTCTATATTCAAGACAACAAAAACAGGTGCAATAGATAGTGCAACAGTATTTGTGGGTGCAGACAAGCTAGAATTGCAAGACACTGTTTTAACAGACACAAGTGGCGCTTCAGTAGGATATTATGCAGGTGTAAAATTAAATGGAAACTCTGTAAACGATGTAACAGTAAGAATGACAGGTACAGCAACAGGAACAACCGGAACTTTGACTTTAAACACAATAGAAGTACAATGGCTACCTTCATTAGAGAATTTCATAACAGCAGGAAATAGCGTGCTTGATCCAGCATTCGGTGGATTTAAGATATTCTTCGGTGGAATATCTCCCGCAATAGATGACACAGCAAGTAGAGAGACAATATCTATAACACCATCAGGAACAACAGCATCTTTATCATTTAAGACTGTTGATGG
>CAZYZB010000009.1:0-13148 GCA_964651405.1 uncultured archaeon | reverse complement strand
CAAGCACAAGCAACTGTAGGTGTTGGAAAGTCACCGTCTGCTTCAGGTGGAGCAGTTGGAGGAACTTTAACAACTCAAACAGTATTGCCAATAACAACTGATGTGGTATACCTTGACAACGATCCAGCTGTAGCAAGTCTGAAAACAACTAGAGACGTAGTCTTAGTTGGTGGACCTTGTATCAACGACTTAGTAAAAGAACTAGCAACCGGAGGATCATTCCCGTACACATGCGACAACTGGCCAGGAAGAAACTTTGGTAGAGTTCAATTAATTGCTAATGCATTTGCAACAGGAAAGACTGCATTAGTAATAGCTGGTACAAGAGCAGAAGAAACAGACATAGCAGCACAGATGGTTCAACAAGGATTGAACGGAGCTTCAGATACGATAAAGAATGGACTTTCAACAGAAATTACTGGAAGCGTAACTTCACCAGTATATACGTAATAGCATAACTTATTTGGGGTAACCCCCCTTTTTCTTTTTCTTTTTATTTCTTTGCATCAAACAATATTATATGAAAAATTCAATTTTGCTCGCAATCATAGTTTTGGTAGTATTAGGATTATTGTTCAGGGAGCAGATAATAGGAATATTTACAACTTCAACACCTCCTGTTGAAGAGCTTACTCCTTTTCAAAAGAAATTCGCAGGTTTAACGCTAAATTTTAGAGCGAACTTAGATGAAGCGGAAAAAGTTCCAGTTTACCCTAACGAGACTGTATTAAGAGATGTTATTTTAAACAACAACGTAGAAGAAATAGGAATAGCGTTTATACCGAACGAGACTGAGAATGCTTATTACTTGGCAGCGTCTTATGATTTAGCATACAAAATTACAGTAGTAAACAAGTATTATTTTAACACAGTAAAATCAATAGATTCGATCCCTGTAAATTCAAGCTTAGAAGCCTTGTTTCTTGCAACAAGCAAAAGGCCAATAATAATGCTTGTTGGTCCGTCTAAGACAGACTCAACAATAGTAAATGTTGCAGGATATTTTATAACAGCTCAAGGAAAAAGTTTTGAAGAAGAATCCGAGAAGTCATATAACGATTTGGACTTGGCAGTTGGTAAAATACTATTAGTTTTAATGAAAGAGATTAGCATTTAACGTATTTTTCTAGTTCTCTCATGCTTATCGGACTATACAACACTACAGACTCGTTTATCATGATTGCAGGAAGTTTCTTAATTTCATAAATATCCTTTATAACTTCTAATGTAATTATTCCCATGTCAGACGGAAAAGTTATGTATATTATCTGTGGACCGCATTTTTCCTTCAGGTCTAATAAGACCTTATCTTGAAAGCCTTGTTCAACAGTTTTGTTGTATTGAGAATAGAAGTAAATTACAGTTGAATAGCTAGCATTGCATAACTTTTTCATGTCAATAGAGTTTAACCAGAATTGCAAGTCTAAAAGGGCGTATCTTTCCTTTTCAACAAAGATAGTAGGAGTGAATCTGTTTGCCAATTCATTTTCTTCAACTTTCTGTCCCTCTTTGTATATTTTGTCTCCTGCTATTAGATTCTCCCTTAGTAGGATGTTACAATCGAGGCTTTTGTTATCTATCATTCTTTGAGTAAAAGATTGTAAAAGCCTAACATCGTTCCATAAGTTGTCTATTTCAGTTAGTCTACTCTTAGTTTCCTCAAGCCTAAGGTTATCAAAAAGTATGCCAGCATAAAATCCAATAACGAATACTAATACTGTTAAGGCAAAGGTCTTCAAAAAAATTTTTCTCATTTTACCACTCGTACTTCTTTCTAATAAACTTTATGCTGCTGTGTAGCAGATTAAAAATGAATATGCCGATATATATAAAAACATATATTAGGATGTCTCTAAATCTTTTTGGGAATTCTATAACCTTTTTCATACTCCTGAAGTTCATTTTTATATAAAAAGCAGTTAAGAGCAAACTAGTTATTGCTAGAACAACGAAAACATCAGGCGCAAAATAAAACAAAAACAGTCCTATAGGATTAAATCCAAAAATATAGGCTCCTATTAGATATCTGACCCATACAAATCCAATATAGAATATAAGAAAAATTCCAACTATTGAGAGTGCATATGATAGCGAGAATAAAGGTAACAAGAAAGTCCCTATATTCCCAAATTCTTTTTTCAAGAATAAATTAAAATATTTAGCAGTGGTCTGCAAACCACCGACGTTCCATCTTGTTCTTTGATGCCACCAGCTTTTAATTGTCTTTGGGACATGAGTATAGACTTTTGCATCCAAAGCCATTTTTATTTTATATTTATGCTTCATTAGTCTCCATGCAATTTCTATGTCCTCTGTGAGGTTCTCTTCATCAAAGCCTCCTAATTTTTGTAAGATGTCTCTTTTGTAAAGGCTCATTGGACCTGGCGTCACGTATATTGCATCTAAGTACTCGAACAACTTCCTAGACCAAGCTACCATTATATACTCTAGTTCTTGGAGTCTTTCCAATATTCCTTTAGCATTTTTTACAATGACCGACGTTGTTACAGCTGCTACATTTTTTTCAAAAAAAGGAACGGTCTTTAATAATGCATCCTTCTCAGGATAAGAATCAGAATCAACGCATGCTACTATCTCTCCTTTAGCTCGTTTAAGGCCAAAGTTCAGTGCGCTAGCCTTCCCCCCTCTTTTCTTTCTAAAGATTTTAATATCTCTAAATTTATTAGCTATTTCAAATGTTTTATCAGTTGACCCATCGTCTACAACTATTATCTCCTTCTTTTTTGGATATTCTAATTTTTTAACGCTTTCAATAGTACCTTCTATAGTTTCTTCCTCATTGTGAGCAGGTATTATGATGCTTACAGTAGGAAATGAATTTATTTTAGGTCTTCTTAGCAGTTTCTTTTTATTGGATATGAACAGCAGTATGAATAAAAAAGTAAAATAAATTCCTACGAATGCAAAAATCAAGTTTACAGTGTCTAATAATATATCCATATAAATAACTATCTTCGATAACTTTATAATCTTTCTAATAAGCAAACATGCTAACTGCTAAAAAGTCTCTTATTCCCAAAGCTAAGCCAAGTATCAGTATTATTATCTTTAGAAATCTTTTAAAGAATATGTCTTCCTTAGATTTGTCAATATAGTAAAGGACAGTCCAAACAACTATTATCTTTAGAGGAAACATGGCCCAAGCTCCAAGTCCTAAAGTTCTTATGAAGAAATTAGGTAAGACATGCTGCTCATAGAATGAGAAGAACGTCAATGCTGTGAAAGTAGAAGATGCATCAAAAAGATGGGAAACTATTATTCCGGCATTCTCTAGAGAGAGTAGTTTTGGTTTTAGATTGTGTATGCCATAAAATATCAGCCCCCATGTTCCAACTAGTATTACTATAATGCTAAAGCCAAAGAAATTTTTTATATATGTTAATGAAATATCGTAGAATAATAGCAAAAGCCCTATTACAATCATTATTTTCTCATATGGAACATTTTTTGTTTTTCTTTCTATTAACAAGCTTACAAGCAAGGACGCTAGGGTTATAGCGTAAACAAAAAAGTAAATCGGCGGTGAGCAGAAAAGCTTACTTTGACCGTATATTCCTAGGTTATAGTCTCTTAAGGCTCTAGTCCAACCACCATATATTATAAAAGGCAATAATGCCAGGAAGAGTCTTTTATCGATTTTAACTTTTAGCTTTTTTAGGAGCTTGTAAGTTCCTAAAACTGCTAGCACTAGTATTATTCCATAAGTTATTGTTCCGACTGTAGTGTAATAGCGGCACAAAGGATTTAGAAAGTTTTCATTAATAAAATCTTCTATCATTGATTTCACTTACACTCTTAACTTTATTATCTCCTTTTCTTAACTTGCTGTAAATCCACACAACCATGCAAGAAAATAAATATAATACCAGAATATCAAAAACTATGAAGAACGCATTGTTAAAATTTAACAAGTATGCAGATGAAGGGATAAAATAATAATTGCAATTTGGTGTTGACTCATTGAAAAAGCAGACATTCTTAAACGAGTTTAACAAATCAAATACAAACAATATTGCAAAGAGTATAATCTTTCCTTTGCTTGGCTTGAAAAATTGTTTTATGTTCATCTTATCACAATAATTTCAATTTCCCTGTGATTTTATCCATTTTCTTATCATCTGCAGGTCCTATTCCCAATGCAGTTAACGTTCCAGCTCTTATTTGTGTTAATCCAGCATCGATTATAAGCTCGCATGGGAGCTTTTCTCTTTTCGCTATTTTATATAAGTTAATTAGTTCTTTTTCATTATAAACTTTAAGAATAACTTTCTTCATGCCTTCATTTAGCCATTTTTTTCTGTCAATTTCCTTTGTTTTTAGAAACGATGCAATGCTTGCATGGGCACACTGGGCTGCAATTTTTCCTTTATCCATTTTTAAATCAGTTCTTATTATAATTGCCTGTTTAAGCATAGGAATAATTTATAGAAGATAATATTTAAATTGTATTAGCATTATTTTCTTTCCTTTCTGAAAATGCTTACTGCAATCCAAATCCTTTGTAATGCAGTTACATTAGCTAGAATCGCCATTATGGCAATTAGATAAATTGCATAGGTTTTTGAGAACGTCGAGAGTAGAATTATCAAAAAAAGAAACATCATTCTTTCAGCGCGTTCCAGAATTCCACCCCTAAGTTTTCTCTCCTCAATACCTTCTTCATGTGCTGCAGAGATTGAGTAACTTGTCATAAGGCTTCCGAACAATAAAAACAAAAGCCAAAATTTATCGGAAAATATGAAACTTGGATATTCAATAAAAAATAGTGCAGAGATTATTATGAATTCCACATATCTGTCTGTTATGGTGTCAAGATAAGCCCCTAAAACTGAAGTCTTGTTGTTTACTTTTGCAACAGCACCGTCAATAATGTCAATAAAGGCAGTAAAAGCAAAAATAATTGATGCAATAAGAAATTCATTTTCAATTAAAAAATAAAAAATGATTAAAGTTAATAGTAGTCCAAGCAGTGTCCATTGATTAGGAGATAAAGGAAAACTAGAAAACATTATGCCGATTCTTTTACTTAACTTGGAGAAGTACTCTCTTTTTTTATAAAGCATAATTATCTTTCTATTTTTCCATCTATAAACATTTCTACTTTTTTCATGGCTTCATCATCACTCATCTGTATAGGAGGATGCTTGCAGAAGTATGCTGATGCGGAAATTAGCGGTCCTCCAATTCCTCTATCTAGAGCAACTTTCAAGCATCTTATCGAGTCTACCAGAACCCCAGAACTATTAGCCTTGTCTTCTACATCCAGTCTCGTCTCTATATTAAATGGAACATCTCCGAAAAGCCTTCCTTCGATTCTTATATAAGCTATTTTTCTGCTCTCAAGCCAAGGTACAAAATCTGAAGGTCCTATATGTATTTTTTCATCAGGCAATCTTTTTGTCATTTGGCTTTGTACAGCCTCTGTTTTTGATATTTTCTTGCTCTTTAGTCTTTTTCTCTCAAGCATGGTAAGAAAATCGCTATTTCCTCCAAAATTCAATTGATAGGTTTTGTCTATTACTGCTCCCCTGTTCATACATAACTTTGTTAAAACTCTATGGATAATTGTTGAGCCTACTTGCGACTTTGAGTCGTCACCTATTATCGGAATTTTTGCTCTCGTGAACATGTTTGCCCATTTGCGGTCAGATGCTATAAATGCCGGCATTCCATTTAGAAAAGCGCATCCTGCCTTTAGCGCTTCGCTTGCGTAAAATCTTGTTGCTTTTTCAGATCCAACAGGTAAAAAATTAATTAAGATTTCAGTCCCAGAGTCTTGTAATTTCTTTGCTACATTTACTGGCTCTTGCTTGTCATCAACATTTACAATTCCTGTCATATATTCTCCAATACCATCAAAGAGAGTTCCTTTAAGTACAGGAACATTAAGTTTGGGTACTTCCGCAATTTTCACAGTGTTATTGGGCTCTTGTCTTATAGCTTCTGAGAGGTCTTTTCCAACTTTTCTAGAGTCAACATCGAATGCAGAAACAATCTTTATATCAGAAATTTTATATCCTCCCAATATAGGATGCATTAAGCCAGGAATTATGTCTTTAGATTTTACATCCTTATAGTAGAATAATCCTTGAATAAGATTACTTGCACAGTTTCCTACACCTACTATTCCAACTCTAATAGGCATATTTTATAATACAGTAAAACATATATTTAAATGTTTTACAACTGTAAAATATATCTTATGGTTCAAAGACCTTCTGAGAGATTAAAAAGAAAGATAGAGAAGGAAAACTTGTGGTTGTTTATTCTAAGTGCTTTGCAAAAAAAGAGAAGATATGGCAATGAATTAAGAGAACTTGTGAAAAATAATTTCGATTTTCTTATAGGGTTTATGACTTCTTATAAAGTTCTTTATTTGTTAGAAACAGGTGGTTATGTTATATCTAAAAAAGAAGGGAGAAATGTTTACTATGAGATTACAAAAAAGGGAATAAATGAGCTGAAAGAAGGCAAAAAATTTTTGAAAAATTATAGTGAGATGATTTGATGGCAAATATTTTTGATATTTTAGCAAGCTATGGTTATATTGGGATATTTTTAATTAGCTTAATCGGTTCAGCTACAGTAATATTCCCACTACCTTCAGCAGTCTTTGTTTTTGCTTCTGGTGCAATTTTAAATCCTTTTTTAATTGGAATACTTGCTGGTTTAGGAGCTGCTATAGGAGAATTTACTGGATACGCATTAGGTTGGGGTGGAAGAAAAGTAATAAAAAGTAAGTGGAAAAAATGGTTTAAAAGAACAGAAGATGCATTCAAAAGATATGGCGGGTTTTGGATCATAATTCTCTTTGCTGTGACGCCTCTTCCAGATGATATAGTCGGAATAATAGCAGGAACTCTTAAATATTCAGTTAAGAAGTTTTTCGTAGCTTCTTTAATCGGGAAGATAATATTGCATTTGATTTTAGCTTATGCTGGATTTTATGGAATAGGTTGGATTTTACAGTACTTCGGGTTTTAAAGTGGTTGAATGTTGATAGATTATCATATTCATTTTATGTCACATGACATTGACAAAATAAGTAAACCAGAAGAGTATATAAGAGTTGCAAAAAATAGAGGCTTGAGTGAAATTGGATTTTCTGATCATTTTGCTGTTAAGAAAGCAAGTAAAATAGATTATTCTATGGATTATGAAGAATTGAAAAAATATGTAGTAACAATTCAAAAATTAAAAGAGAACATTGGCTTTCCAATAAAACTCGGATTAGAAATGGATTTTTTCCCTGGGCTTGAAAAAAGAATTGATAAGATTTTAAAATCCTATGCATTTGATTATGTTATTGGCTCAGTCCACTTCATTAAAGAATGGCCAGTCGATGATCCTTTATCTATCCAAAACTATGAGAAATCTAATATTAACAAATTATACGAGGAATACTTCAACCTAGTTAAGCAGGCTATAGAATCTAGATTATTTGATACAATAGGTCATATAGACCTGATTAAGATATTTGGCTTTAAACCTAAAAATGATATAACTGGTTTGCTTGAAAATGTTGCTGATGCTTTAAAGGAAAATAAAGTTTGCGTTGAAGTCAATACAAGAGGCATGAGTAAACCATGTAAAGAAATATATCCTAGTGAAAAACTTCTGAAAATATGCTTTGATAAAGGGGTAAAGGTGACGCTAGGTTCTGATGCTCATAATACGGAGGAAGTAGGTAGATATTTTGATAATGCTATAAAACTACTAAAAGAAATAGGTTATGAGAAAATAGCTAGATTTACAAAGAGAGAGATGACCTTAGTAAAGATTTAGATATAGTTCTTCCTTGTTTTTGAAATTCTCCATTCTACAGACCTAATAAATTTTTTAGACAACAAATATGCTATATCTATCAATGGAGTTCTTTTACCAAAGATTTTTACTTTGTTTTTAATTATATCTTCTATAGGATTTTCGCCACAAATTATCCCGGCGTTTCCAACTTCTTTTATAGAGTGTGCGTCACTTCCTGCTGTTATAGGTTTCTTAAGTTTTTTTGCTAAACTTAGGGCTTGTTTGTTTGCGGCTTTTGTTAATGTTGCATTAAAAGCTTCTATTGCATCTGCTTTAGAGGCATAGTCTCCAACACATCTCCTAAATAGATGTATGCCAAATGGATGAGGGGATACTGCTATACCACCTAGGTCATGAATCCTTTCTATAGCTTCATCTAAACTTAAGAGCATGGGAACATTTTTCTTTATTCCCAATCCAATTATCTCACCAGAAGTTGTTATTATTTCAGACCCAGTTATTATTTTAAAGTTATTATACTTCTTAGCTACTTTTTGTGCAGCCAAACTTCCATTTACGTTGTTATGGTCTGTTATTGCCAAACCATTTAAGCCTTTTTTTATTGCAGCCTTTATCATCTCCTCCGGCGTGTTTAGTGAGTCAAATCCCCAGAGCCAGTGCTTACTATAAATTGTGTGGCAATGGCAGTCTATTATCAAAAAATCACCAAGGTACCTTTTTTACTTTTAGTTTATGACCAACTATGTTAGCTACTCTATGGACTACAAAGGTTACTAAGAGCATTATTAAGAGCATCCAGAAAGTTATTTCTGTGAACATAAAAGCAAACAATATGCTCCCTATTATAAAATTCCATTGATCCAAAAATATGACTTCTTTTCCTCTTTTAAGTCCTAGTCTTCTTTTAATAAAACTTCCACCAAGATCTCCGCACAAGGCTCCTAATGAGATTAAAAAACCAATTAGAAAGTTCATACTAGGAATTTGAATGTTCCAAACAGCTGCATATGAGTTTATAGAAGGTTGAACCAAGGTCTCTATAACTCCTACGAATGTACCTGCTATTAAGCCTAAAGAAAAGCCTTCAATTGTCTTTCCGTCACCAAAAATCCTATTTTTGTCAAACCAATTTTTATTAAAATCAATTGGTAGGCTTCCTCTTGCCATAGGAGGAAAACCATTAGCCGCATATGCAGGAAAGAGAATAAGCATTGCTTTAACGAACTCTAAAAACAAATCTACCATTAAATCACTAAGATATCTTTGACCCAGTCTTTATGTCTCTTTCAGGTTGCAGGATAACTACTTTATCTCCTTCAGATGCTGCTAAAATCATACATTCAGATAAGACATTTCCTATTTTCTTTGGCTCTAAATTAAATACAAATATAAATTTTTTGTTAAGCAACTCTTCTTTGTTGTAGTAAGGTTTTATACCTGCAATAGCTTGTTTTATTCCTAAAGGTCCAAAGTCGACCTTTATTTTGTACATTGGTTTTCTTGTTTCTGCATCTTCAACTTCGATTATCTTACCAACCCTTATGTCCAATTTAGCAAAATCGTCTATTGATATCATAGGGATTAAAATTGGTTTTTATAAATAAAAAACTATCTATAATTCTTGATTCTAAAGTTTTATAAGCAGAGAATTCTAAATTGTAATCATATGAAGAGCGTATCGATAATATTGACAAGAGAAGATGTTAAAAGAAATATGAGATTTTATGAAATTTGGATTCTTATATTTGTTTTACTCCTCATAACCAGTACATTTACTAGAAATGCGGTATCTAATTTCATCTTTTCCATAATGCCTTTGTTTGTAGCTTCAATAGGCTTTTTTATAAATAAAAGATATTTGAAAGAAAAAGGCAAGGTCATATCAAGAACTGTTACTGACATGATTAATATAAAAAATTCTTTATTGGTAGATAAAATTATGATAGTTTTTTATTTAGTTTTGATGGGGTTGCTAGTGGTTATTGGTATGATTGAGAAATCTGACGATATTATAGGAGTTTCATTTTTCTTCGTGTTCATTTTGTCCGTGTTTTACAAGAGAGTAAAGGCAATGTCATACTATACAAAAAATAAGTGATGTTATGTATAAACTAAGAATACTTATAATTTTATTTTTTGTCTTTCTAGTACTCACTTTATTTTTAAGTAGATATCCAACCTTTGCAGCAATAACAGCTTTGCTGTCGGCCCTAATTGCTGCGATAGGTCTTTTTCATTTTCTTTCTGAAGTAAAAATTAAAAAAATAGGAAAGATAAAAATCGAAGAAGTTACCTTTATCAGAAACTTTGTTTTTAGGGCTTACGTTAAGATAAAGGACGTATGGATAGTTTACGATAAAAAAGCAAAGATGTTCAGGACAGCTGATTTTAGAGAGCTTCCTATAAAGGCTGGTTTGACGATTTTAGTCGGTTTGGTGTTTTTATACACGTCATACATGATGGTGCCAACGTTAATAGACTTTTTGGAGCTTCTCCCATTAAGATTGACGTTCTTAGTAATTTTCTTGGTGATTGGCTTTTATAATTTCTTTCTTGGTTTAGGTAGGATATCTTCTTTAGAAACTGAAAACTCTATAAAAGTCTGCAAAATCTTGAATAAGAATAAGGCATTAAAGAATATCATAGAAAGAAAAAAAATATTCTTTGAAATCACACCTAACTTCCTTTTGTGGAACGGTTTTGTTACTTCAGTTGAGTTCGTAGTTCCTAATAAAATTGAAACAAAGGCATTAGAAAAAATTCTAGTTCAAGTTGCTAATACAGTTGATAGAATCAAATAATTTTTGGTTTAAATGAAAGAGCTATCTGAAGTTTGGATGTTAGATAAGAATGAAGCTATAAAGAGCCTAAATTCTTCAGACGAAGGATTGACTGAAGAAGAAGCTGAGAATAGGATTAAAAAATATGGATTAAATGACCTTCCAGGAAGGAGAAAAAGAAAAGTTTTAGAGGTATTAATTTATCAGTTTAAGAGTCCATTGGTTCTGATATTGATAGCAGCTTCTATTGTTGCATTCTTACTTAAAGAAGTTGAAGACTCTCTGGTGATAATAGGAATAGTTATTTTTAATGCAGTTCTTGGTTTTTTTCAAGAATTTAAATCAGAAAAGGCTCTTGAGAGATTGACTAAATATATTAAATTTACGGCAAAGACTCTGAGGAACAGTCAGCTCCTTGAGCTAGATACAAAAAAATTAACTGTTGGTGACATAGTAGAATTTGAAACAGGAGATATTGTTCCAGCTGATTTAAGACTATTAGAGGCTGATGAACTTTCTATAAACGAGTCAATAATAACTGGGGAATCTGTTCCTGTTGAAAAAACGTCAAAAGCGATAAATGAAAAAAAACTAATGCCACATGAAATGAAGAACGTAGCTTTCATGGGAACAACAGTTGTTAACGGCTCAGGGAAAGGTATCGTCTATTCAGTTGGAATGAGCACTTATCTTGGTAAGACTGCTTCATATCTTAAGGTTGAAGAGCCTGAAGGTGATTTTCAGGTAAACATGAGAAAGTTTGGAGATTCTCTGATAAGGATAATCTTAATTGGGACACTAGTAATATTTGCAATAAATTCTATTCTGGGAAGGAATGTCTTTGAGTCATTTCTTTTTTCAATGGCTCTTGCAGTAGGAATAGTACCGGAGTCATTACCAATTATAATAACAATAAGCCTTTCTAGAGGAGCTACTAGAATGGCTAAAAAGGGCGTTATTGTTAAAAAGCTTGTTTCTATTGAAGACTTGGGAAATCTAGATGTTCTATGCTGTGATAAGACAGGTTCTTTAACAGAAAGCCAAATTACTTTAGAAGGTTTTTTAGATGTAAATGGGCGTCCTAATAAAAAGATTTTAATTTATGGTCTTTTGTGCAATTCTGCTTTCGTTCGCAACAACATTATAAGAGGTGACCCGACAGATGCTTCAATATGGCATTATGCAAGAAAGCACAATGTTGTTGTTGACCCGTTATATCAGAAAATTAATGAGATTCCCATAAATTATGAGAAAAGGAAGATGGCAACTGTAATAAAGAAAAAAGATAGATGCTTGCTAATTGCTAAAGGGGCACCAGAAGCTATACTCTCTTCGTCTTCTCATGTCATAGCAGAACATAAGAAATGCAAGATAAATGAGTACAAGAGAAAGATACAGAGCACTTACAAGAGCTTGAGTAGCAGAGGTTATAGGGTAATTGCTGTTGCGGCAAAGTTCGTTCCCAAAAAATCAGACTATGATGAGGTTGACGAGACCAACCTTACTTTCCTAGGTTTCTTAACATTTATTGATCCTCCAAAGAAGACAGCTAAAGAGGCTTTAAACAGATTTAGAAAGCTAGGAGTTAAGTTGAAGATATTGACTGGTGATGATCCGATTATCACGAGAATGATAGCTAAAGAGACAGGGTTTACTCAGAATGAATATGAGAAAATTATACTTGGAGAAGACATTGAGAAAATGAGTGAAGAAGAATTAAGAAAATTAGTGGAAGAAGTCACAATATTTGCCAGGATTACTCCAGAAAATAAATATAGAATAATCAAGGCATTGAAGGAAAACAAGCACATAACTGGCTTCCTTGGCGACGGCGTTAATGATTCACCTGCTTTAAGGCAGGCGGACGTGGGAGTGTCTGTTGAGACTGGGGCGGATGTCGCAAAGGATGCAGCAGATATCATTCTTACTCATAAGAGTCTAAGGGTCATTGCTGATGGAATAGAAGAAGGGAGAAAAACTTATAGTAACATAATAAAATATATCCTTAACACGATTAGCGCTAACATCGGTAACATGACGACTTTAGGCATCATTTCTTTGTTTTTGAACTTTTTGCCATTACTACCAGTGCAAATACTTTTAGCGAACTTTATTTCTGACGCACCACTGCTTACGATATCAACAGACAAGGTAGACAAGGAAGAGATGTCAAAGCCAAAAAGATGGAACATAAGGGGCATTGAGAAATTCGCATTAATCTTTGGTAGCATAAGCTCTGTTTTCGATTTCATAACAATAATTGTTTTAATATATGCGCTTAGCGCCAGTCCGGAACTGTTTAGAACAGGTTGGTTCTTAGAATCTGTTTTATCAGAGATAATAATAACATTTGCAATAAGAACTAGAAAAAGATTTTATAAAAGTAAGCCGGGAAAACTACTTTTGATAACATCATTAGTGACTGCTCTTTTGACAGTATGGTTGATATTTTCTTCATTTGGTTATTTGTTTGAGTTCGTTCCTTTAAACAACTGGACTTTGATATCTATAATACTTCTAGAGTTAATAGCATATTTTGCTATTGTTGAAGTCTTGAAAAACCGTTTGATGAGCAAAGAA
>CAZYZB010000008.1:11784-31455 GCA_964651405.1 uncultured archaeon | reverse complement strand
CTAGTGTCAAATCCTACACAGACATCTCCTTTTCCTTTTAAGAAGGTTCCTAAAGCTTTGCCTAAATCTAGCGCTATTTCATCTGTCAAGTCCTTTCCATAAACTCCTCTAATATCATAAGCCTTGAAAATGTTCATAATAATAATTATTATTCTTATTTAAGAAAGTTAGTGAGAATGTAAAACGACAGCATGAACCTTTGACATATCTTCTATGCTATACTTAATCCCTTCCCTTCCCATTCCAGAGCTCTCGTCACCGCCGAATGGAAATATGCCTAGTCCGTGCGTAGGATGGGCATTTATATGAACAGAACCAGCTTCAATTCTTTGTCCAGCATCCAAAGCTTTATCAAGGTCTCTTGTAAATACGCAAGCATCCAATGCATACTCGGATTCATTTGCAAGTCTAATCGCCTCTTCATAATCCTTAACTCTTATGATGGTGACTACAGGACCGAAGGTCTCTTCCCAAGCAATTCTCATGTTTCTATTGACATGATCTAAGACTGTTGGTTCGTAATATCCAAGGGAATATTTTTTTCCACCGCATAAAAGCTTTGCGCCCTTGCTTACAGCATCATTGACAAGTTCTTCAACTTTCTTTGCAGCCCTTTCATTTATTAAAGGTCCAACTAAAGTGTCAGAATTTCTCGGGTCTCCAAACTTCCAGTTCTTAATCTCTTCTAAAACACAATCAACAAATCTATCAGCTATTGACTCGACGACTAATATTCTGCTTATTGCATCGCATCTTTGACCAGAGAATTTCAAAGAGCCTGTCACACATTCTTTGACAGCTAGGCTAAAATCACAATCCTCTAAAACGATGGCAGGTGCCTTGCCTCCTAATTCTAGTTGTATTCTTTTCATTCCAGCTATGCATGCTATATGCTTTCCTACGACACTGCTTCCTGTAAATGAAATCATATCAATCTTAGGATGTGAGCAGAGATAGTCTCCTATTTCTGAGCTTGAGCCTGTGATTACATTTATTACGCCGTCCGGAAGTCCAGAGTCCTGCATAATTTTTCCAAACATTAAAAGGCAGATAGGGTCATCACTTGCTGGCTTTACTACTATGGAGTTGCCGCCTGCTATTCCAGGTGCAATTTTTGCAACTCCCGTGAACAATGGATAATTAAATGGGGTTATAGCTAGTAAGACTCCTAAAGGCTGTCTGATGATCATGCCAATGTTTTTCTTTTCAGAAATAACATCTCCTTTTATTAATTCTCCTCTTATTTCCTTTGCTTCGTCAGCAGCGTAGTGTAGCCTGTCTATTGATGCATTAACCTCTCCTTGCGCCTGCTTCATTGTTTTTCCAGATTCTTTCATAATAATGTCTATGAATTCATTCTTGTTTTGTTCTAGCAGTTCTCCCATCTTGTCGAGAATTTTTCCTCTCTCTGATGCGTCCATATTAGCTATTTTTGTTTTTGCATTGAAGGCCGCTTGAACAGCTTTTTCGGCATCATCCTTGCTAGCCTTTTGTACCTTTGCTATCAATGAGTCATCTACAGGACTCTTTATTTCAAATGTATTAGAAGCTTCTAACCATTGCCCATCAATAAGCATTTTGTAAATTGTTTCACTATTTCTTACAAATCTTATTGAGTCAAAAATGGACATTTTTATCTATTAAGAATACTTTATGCCTTAATATATTCGTAATGGTTTGGTAATGTTATGCAAAGTGTTGCGCAGGTTCAAATCCTGCCCTCCACATTACATTTGGTTCAGTTCCGATTGTTATTTTGGATTTAAATTTCTTAAGTTTCTATAATTATAAAGTGACTATAAATGAAAAAAGAAGATGTTATTGTTCTTCAGTATGCATCAAACACATGTTATACTAATGTTGTTAAGCTTGAAGACGCAAAAATAAAAGGTCTTAAAGTCGATCTCGATAAAGGTGTCTGGTCTTTTGAAGGATGTAAAAATATCCCAGTTGGAAATAGTCGAAGAGCATATCCACATAATTGTGGTTCTCAACATGAAAGTGGCATCATAGGTATTTATGATAAAGAGAACATAGAGCATCTTAATTCTATGGCGTTTCATGTGAAGGAAGCAACTGAAAAACCATGCTTTTCTGATGATTAAAAGAAAATTTGAAGTTGGATTTGAACCGCAAATCAAGCATGCCCTCCGCACATCTGAAATCTTTATATTTAAGTCTCTACAATTTGTAGTGTATGAAAATTACACTCAGCGTCATCAAAGCAGACGTTGGCGGATATGTCGGCCATTCAGCAAGCCACCCAGACATTCTAGAATTAGCAAAGAAAATGCTCCAAGATGAAAAAAATAAAGGCTTTATAATAGACTTTTATGTAACAGCCTGTGGAGACGATTTGCAGTTAATAATGACTCATCAACATGGTGAAGATAACAAAGATATTCATGGCATGGCTTGGCATATATTCAAACAATGCACGGAAAAGGCCAAAGAGCTAAAACTTTACGGAGCTGGACAGGACTTGTTGAAAGATACTTTCTCAGGCAATCTCAAGGGAATGGGACCAGGAGTTGCAGAGCTAGAGTTCGAGGAAAGAGTCTCAGAACCAGTCATTATTTTCATGGCAGATAAGACAGAACCGGGAGCATGGAACATTCCTTTATATAAAATGTTTGCAGATCCATTCTCAACAATAGGCCTAGTAATTGATCCTGAAATGCATGAAGGTTTTACTTTCGAGGTTCATGATGTTATAGAACATAAGAAAGTTGAGTTGAAATGTCCAGATGAAATTTATGATTTATTAGCTTTTATTGGGCAGCCTGGAAGATATGTCATAAAGCATGTTTACAGGACTATAGACAAGTTATACGCAGCTTCAACATCTACAGACAGACTAAGTTTGATTGCAGGAAAATATGTCGGAAAGGACGACCCTGTTATGTTTGTAAGAGCTCAAAAAGGTCTACCAGCAGTTGGAGAAGTTTTAGAAGCTTTTGCATATCCGTGGATTGTTGCAGGTTGGATGAGAGGAAGCCATCATGGTCCATTAATGCCTGTTGCAGTCGAAGATGCAACACCAACAAGATTTGATGGACCTCCAAGAGTCATGGCATTGGGCTTTCAATTAGCCAATGGAATGCTAGGCGTACCAAGGGATATGCTCAAAGATAAATCATTTGACAAAGTTAGATGGGAAGCATTGAAGATTGCAGACATTCTTAGAAGACAGGGGCCATTTGAACCTCATAGACTTGGAGCAGATGAGATGGAATATACAACATTGCCAGCTGTAAAAGAAAAACTAAAAAACAGATTTAAGAACATATGAACATTTCTTTGCTTATTAATAAAAGTAAGTAAAAACAATAATTATCAGATTAAAATGAGAACACCTTGCTTAGTAATAAATTTTAAAGCCTTCAAGGAAGGAACAGGAAAAAGCGCCCTAAAAATTGCAAAGGCTGCAGAAGAGATATCTAACAAGCTTAATGCCTGTATAGCTGTCAGTCCGAACTTCTTGGACTTGAAAGAAATAGCTAAAAAAGTAAGCATACTTACATTTGCTCAGCATTGCGATGCTGTTGAGGATGGAGCATTCACTGGGCATGTTACAGCATATCAAATAAAAGAAGCTGGAGGAAAAGGCGTCATTATTAATCATTCTGAAAAAAGAATTGAGATGGATGATATAGAAGATTCAATTGAATTAGCTAAAAAGTATGGATTAACAACAATTGTTTGCGCTAATGAGATTGAGATCGCAAAAGCTGTTTCAGTTCTCAACCCTGATTTCATTGCATTAGAACCACCAGAATTAATAGGTGGAAATGTTTCTGTCTCACAAGCACAACCAGAAGTTATAACGAATCTTGTGAGCGAGGTAAAGAAGTACAATTCAAAGGTTAAGCTATTGGTCGGAGCTGGTGTAAAGACAAAAGATGATGTTAAGAAAGCAATAGAACTTGGAGCAGATGGAGTTATTCTAGCTTCTGGTGTTGTAAAGGCAAAGAACGTTTCGCAGGCAATAGAGGATCTGGCGAGTGGGTTGGTATGAAAATCAATATTCATGATTTCAAAGGAAAAAAAGTTATAATGAAAGTCAAGGACGCTATCAAGGAAGGAAAGAATATCTACAAGAACATCAAAAGTCATGAGAATGAGATTAATGAAGTTCTTGCAGACTTGCCAAATACCGGTCTAAAGGACACAATAGTTTGCATGAATGTTCTCTATCATGGTAAGGTAAATGGCGAATTTAAAATGACAAGAGGACACAAGCATGATGTTGACGAAGTTTATATTGTTTTGAAAGGAAAAGGCTATATAATTCTAAATAAAAAGAAAATTAAAATCAAGGAAGGAGACCTAATCACAATTCCAGACAACGAGTATCATAGAACTGTTAATACATGCAAAGAAAAGCTAGTTTTTCTTACAATTTTTGAGAAGCATGAAGCAAGCCATTTGAAGAGTTATTGAGATATTTTTTTAAACTTGTTATTTTTACTTATTATTATGAAAGATATGACTGCGGCTTTGATTATAGAAAATGGAAAGCTGTTATTAGTTCATAACACAAAGCATAACGGATTAAGAATAGAACCTCCTGGTGGAAAGAGATATGGCAATGAATATCTAGAAGAATGCGTCATTAGGGAGGTAAAAGAAGAATTAGGAATAGACATTAAACCAATAAAATTATTTGGAATATATGAAACAAGCTCTCCAGAAGGAGATTTTAAAGTTTATATGTATCTTTCTGAAATAAAAAAAGGAAATCCTACCTTAAAAGAGCGAGAGAAAATATCTAACTTTGGATGGTATTCTTTTGAAGAAATGAGAGAATTTAAAGAACAAGGAATTCTCGTGCCAAATTTATGTTCTGCGCTTAATGATATCCAAAAATACTTATGACTTCAGCCAGCGTTAAAAGTTAAGTATTTAAAATTTGGCAGCCATTTAATTTCTATGGAAGAAAAAATCGAAATAAATGCTTTTTTAAACCAGCTTATATCAACTGTAAGCAAAAAGTTTGAGGTTCTAGAAGAGGAAGTTAGAACATTAAAAAAGGACTTGGAATTTGTTAGGCAATCTCAAGGCAAGGATGATGAGCCAGTCAAGATCTTAGAGTCAAAGATAAGAAATTTAGAGTTTTCAATAAACTCTCTTAGAAGCAAAAGCCAGATAGACAAGTCCTTACTTAAAGTTTTAGAAAGTGAAAAAAGTGAATGAAGAGTTTGAAGCATTCATAGATTCTCAATTGCAGGCATTAAGAGCTCAAATTGAGACAATAAAGGGCTACTTGGAAGAGTATGAAGAGAGAAACAGGAGACTGAAGAAGATAATGTCTGAGGATTTGATAGGAGCTCTTATCTTTAGATTCGAGAAAAATGAAGATAGAATACGCATGATAGATGAAAAATTAGAGTCTATACATTTCAAGCTTAGCGAGAAATTAACGCAAGAGATTAGAAACATAAAACAAGACTTGAGTGAAACACATCTAACAAAAGCAATATCAAGACTATTAGAAGAAAAAGAAATAAAAGTTAATTCAAAGCCTTTAAATGAACTTAAAAAGGATTACGAGATTTGATAGTTTAAATCTCTTTCTATTAATATAAAATTGTGATAAAATGCCATTAATTTTGTCAATGTATGAAATGCCTGATAGTGTCTTGGTTGATGTATGTCAGCTTAAGCCGAGTGATGTTTCTGTGGATGAGCTGATTAAAAAACCTGTTTCTTCTAGAGCCAAAAGAAAAGTGACATATATGATACCTTTAGATAAAAAAGGTATAGTATCTGCTCAAAATTTACAGCTTGTTTATGTTAATGCATTAAATGAGAAGTTTGGACCGCAAGTAGATGAAGGACCAAATTTTATAGAATATTCAGCCTTTTCTCATAAACACATTGAACCAGTCTTTAGTAAAGAGGACAGGCTAGTTAAAAGAATAATACCTCCTATCGATCACAATACTGAGGAAGTTTATGATGTTATAGATAATTTTTTTAAGGCAGAATTAAAACAACAAGAAATAAAAGTAAAATAGATTACTTATTAAATTTCTCTAAAGCCATGTTGTGGGCTTGAATATAATTTTTAATTAAGAGTTTCCAGTCCGCTAGAGAAGCTAAACTTTTTGCTTGAGCCTTCTTAGGAATCCTATCGTTTCTATGCATGGTTACTATAGTCCAAAGTTTTTCATACAGACCTTTTACGATCTCTTCGTGGGTCTTATTTTCTCTTTCTAGGACAATTATCCCAGGCATGTCATTCTGATCTGAGTGCTGTTTAATGAAAATTCCAAATCCGGCCATGTCAGTTGTTATAGTCATAACACCGTTGGCGGCGCATTCTAAAGGAGTATATCCCCATGGTTCATAGTATGATGGAAAGACGCCAAGATGAGAACCTTGAGTAGCTTGTTCAATATTTAAACCTAACAATCTATCAGTTGTAGAAAGATAAGTTGGATATAAGATAACCTTAACTTTATCTTCTCGTTTGTTTAACAGAATATTCTTCTTGAAGGCGTTTATAATTAAATCATTCTCATCTGTAGTGTAAGCAGAAAATGGAGGTTCACCTTCTTTTTTAAATGAAGCAAACTTTTTCTTACATTCTTGCAAGAAGTCCTTTCTAAATATCACATTAGTTTTAGGCATCTTACCCTTTACAATAGAGTCTAAAATCATTTCTTCTATCCACGGCACCTCGTCTTCTACTTTCTCTTTCATATCATCATAAAGTTTTATACTTTCTAAGAGATCCATATTCTCTTTTATGTTATCCTTTGGAACGTAAAATAATGTAAAAACATTCCTTTTTACATTTTCTTTTTTCATTCTTTCATTTAATCTTCCAAGTGCTTCTATAAAAACATCGTAACCTTTATTCCTCATTTCGTACCTACCGGATGTAAAGAAAACCATTGCATCCCAAAGGTTGGTCTCATAATAAGGGTTAAAGTAAGCACTGAAGAAATGTTTCATTTTTTCTAGATACTTTCTATGAAGTAAGGCAAATTCTTCCATTGTTGGAAATCTTTCCATATCTAGTCCATTAGGCAATGTTATATCTGGTCTCTTCCCAAGAACATACGCTGCTTCTCTTGCAGTTATTTCAGAAACAGTTGAAAAAACACTTGCATAATTTGCACATGCCTTTTCCATCAGATGCTTTGCTTGAACTCCATATTTGTAAGGTCTTTTAAGGTCTATTGTAATTCCTTTTTTAAAGGCATAATCAATTTCAGAATATAGGTCTTCTCCCCACCCAGCTATTGTTCTACCTAGAGTAGTTGCATGGGTAGTGAAAACAGTTGGAATCTTCTTATGAAGGTGAAGTAAAGCTGCTCCAGATAGCCATTCATGAAATTGACCTACTACATTCTTTCCCTTGAAGAAAGGAAGTATTTTTTCAATTACTATGCCGCAGGCAGTTGACCAAGCAATAGGTTCATCAAAATCAAAACCACTTCCTAGTGAGTCTATTTTATAATCTCTCCACAAATCATACTTTATCTGATTTACTTTTTTTAAGAAATCATTGAATTCGACGAGAATGACATTTGGCTTCCCTTGAATTAGCCACTTCCCAAAATGGCAGCAGATGCCCTCATTTTTTAGTTCAGAAAATATTTTCTCACAAAACTTTGGTGGATTTTGTCTTATATACTCTGTTACAGATTTATCGGAATATGGACCAACAAGAAAATAGTTATCTTTGTAAAGCTCAACCATTCTTTTAGCTTTTGACTCGAGAACCGCATAAATCCCACCAACTTTGTTGCAAGTTTCAAATGAAACCTCGAACAAAACTTCAGACCTAGGTTCCATTATTATTCCTCTTGTTGTTTTCTAAATATGCATCGCAAAAATGGGACCATAACTGTATTGGGTTCTTCATTGGTATCGGCTCATTGCTTGTTTTTGTTGGGCTTGGATTTTTACCTTCAGGCAAGGAAAACAGCTCGTTACAGTAAAATATTGCTCCCTCATCCATCTGATGCCAAAGATTACTTTCAAGTATCTCTTTCACTTTTCTATCCTCGCCTATAATTTTCAAATACTTGATTAGATACGGGCTATCTCTTGGCCAGATGACTGCGCCATGATATTGGTAGTCATTGAAATATGTCCTATCGTTTACATTTCTAGTAATAATTCCGAATATTTTTCCTCTTTTTTTGACTAGTATCTTCTCAACAACGGGCCACATGTTCTCCAAATCTTTTGTGTTAAAAACATGATTATGTAATAAAACAGCAGAAGTTAAAGCCATTGAAGTTTCTGTCGGGTCTTTCCTATCATTTAAGACAAGCGAATAGAGGTAGTTTTTGTTCTTGAAAATTTTTTTATATTTTGTTATAGCCTTTTTGTATTGGTCTATGAAGTTTTCTTCTGACGTTACAATATCAGATAAAAATTCTCCAGCCTTTAGAACTCTTATATACAAAGCATTTATTTCAGGTAAAAGTGCTGGCTTACACAAATCCTCAAGCTTTAGTTCATTTGTCCAATTGAAAGGAATTCTTGTTGATATTAACTTTCCAAATAAAGGCACTCTAGAGTCTGTCCATGAGTGCCAAGGCATTGAGTAAAGTGCATTATTCTGAATAACTGGTGGACCATCTATTTCAAGGGTATTTTCAGAAAATCTCTTTAACATTAAGTTAAGTTTTTTTAATACGTCTGCTGCTATTTCTTTGTTTTCGAATGTCCTTAAATATTTTTCAGCAAAAATGAAGAAAAGTAAGCCTGCATCTGTTGAGTCAAAGTTGTCCTTAAAGTTTGGAAATCTTCCAGTCTTTAAATCCTGCTGGTTTAATGCCCATTTTAAAACACTTTCAACTCTTTTACCATCTATCCTGATAAGAGTGTTAAAATTGTTAATCATGAACTCCATCAGATCTCTTAGCCATACTTGTTTGAACCAAAAATCTCCTGCTTCAGGGATAACTTCTTTGTTTTCTAGGATGCCAAACTTATCCAAGGTAATTATTCTTGCCAGCACTTCTTTTTTACAATCAAACTTATTTGTTAGCTTATCTAGGTAACTTTTTTCTTCCTCCTCGTTTTCATCAAAGTCTAAATTATCATAATCTCTGTTGCAATTTATTATTAGAGAAATCTTTTCGCCGTCAAAAAAACTTCTTCTTATTTCACCTATAAACAGAGGGTTTTCATATTCTGAAATGAATTTTATCCCTTCATTTCTCTGCTCTCTAAAACCACTGCCAAGTTTGTACCACCAGTTAATTATCTGTCTATTCTTAGATGCTAACCCATCTTCAATGAAAAATGATATTTTATTCCCATCTCTCGATGCAATAAGCTGGTCATCTAAGACTTCTGTTTCTATTTTTTCTGGATAAGAATGGGAAAAAACGCTTCTTATATCAACGAGAGGCTTTATTACTAGTTCTCCGCCATTAGGCTTTCTTACGTCAAATAAGACTCTGGCAGAAATTCCATTCTTCAAGTCTCTAGCAAGATAATACTCCACATCTACCTTCGTGTTTTTTCCAGCATACTGATAAATGCTTTTCCAAGGGAAAGTTATTACTTTTATCGGCTCTAGATTTACATCCTTTATTCCAAAAAATATACAGTCCAAGAACTTCCAGTATTCATTTCCAACATGTACGTTTAACCCATGATATCTATAGTCTCTGTTAGGGGCTATTAGATTTTCATGTTTAACAGAAAATATTGATTGAGACCATGTTCCTTGAGGTCTTTTGATGACTGTAAATGGATTTCTAGCAAAATCCCAATCTGGATTTTCTTTAGGGACATACTCCCATTTTAAATTGTTTACCTCCAATCAAACACCTAATCTGCTCTTTATGTCTTGCAAGACGTTCATGTAATTTATGAAAGCATCGTAAGGAGAGTCATAAGCATTAAAGTATTTGTGAACATCGCCATCTGCAAACCATTTCGTGCACATGTAATAGAAATGGTCTGATATCTGCAATTGCCTCCATACCTTAAGAAGTTCTGGGTTTTGTCTTACCTTTTCTTCAAGTTTTATCATTTGATCAAATGCAAATTTTTGCATCTCGTTTTCAAGCCAAGCAGAGGCGTCTCTATCTACATCAGCCCACGATAACACATAAGGAACATCTATTGTTCCAACAGGCTTGTAACTTTTAACAACTTCTGAGGGTGTCTTAAACTCAAGATGGCTGTATTTCAAGACCTCATTTGGAAGATGCCTTAAAAATTCGAATATTCCTGTATCTTGCCATTGATGTTCTCCAAAAGTCTCATAATCTATGAATAAGTTTATGCAATCCCCTTCGCACTTTGATAGCCAAGATGCATATTTGTCTGCAGTTAATGGGTAACCTTCCCACCATTTTGCAGAAAATCTAAATCCTATGTCATCGCTAAGTTTATAGTTCCTTAATAAGGAGACAATGCTTTCACATCCTGCTGGTTTATACAAGTAGTTAGGAGATCTCCAAGAGAGCACTTTTTCATGGCCTTCAGTTATTATGCCTTTGTAACCTAGGTTTTCAATTGTTTTTGCTATTGAATTAGAATACATGGCCTCTGTATTTCTAAATACCTCAGGTTTCTGTCCAAACAAATCATTTATCAGATTATTGTGAAGTCTTATTTGCTCCTCAAACTCTTTTTGAGAAAATAAAGCTGATAAGGAATGATAGTAAGTTTCGCTTAAAAATTCAACTTTTCCAGTGTTTGCTAATTGCTTAAAAGATTCTATGACATGAGGTGCATATTTCTGGCATTGCTCGATAAATACGCCGGTTAAGCTAAAGGCGATTTTGAACTTGTTCTTATGTTGTTCTATAAGGTTTAGCAATATGTTGTTTGTTGGAATATAGCACTTGTTTGAAACCTTCTCAAATATTTGCCTGTTCTTGTGCTCATCAAAATATGCACTGTTGCCATTAAAGATATTAAACCTGTTCAGCCTCATTGGCTGATGTACTTGGAAGTAAAAGCATATTGAAGTCATAATAAACTCCTATATACGTCTATGGTCTGGTCAGCAGTTCTTTCCCAACCAAACTTTTTAATTTCGCTATAACCATTTCTTCTCATACATTCTCCTAAGACAGGATACTTTAGAATTCCGAGTATCTTATCTGCCATCTCATAGGTGTCCCAGAAATCTACCTTGAAGCAATGCTTTATCTCTTCTGCTACTCCTGCATTTTTAGATACTATGACAGGAGTTCCTGATGCAACAGCCTCTAAGGCTGTTATGCCATAGGGTTCTGCAACAGAAGGCATAACATAGACGTCGGCCATTGCATAAGCATAGTTAACTTCCTCTTCAGTAAGATAACCAGTGAAGAGGACATGGTCTCCTATACCCATGTCTATAGACTGCTTTATTAGTTCTGCCATCTTGTCTCCTTGTCCAGCGACTACGAACGTAACGTCATTTTTCTTTTCCAAGACCTTTTTAGCAGCATGCAAAAAGAACCAAGGACCTTTCTGAATAGTAAGCCTCCCTAAGAACAAGACAATGTTTTTTCTTTGTTTTGGAGTTAAGCCAAAGTATTTAGAAGCATTTATTCCATTGTATATCACTCTGATTTTTCTTTCATCAGCTCCATATCTCTCTACGAGTTGCTGCTTCATCTGTTTACTAACAGTTATTATTAGGTCTGCTTCTTGGACGCCTCTTTTTTCTATATCAACTATGCTATTTAACGGATAGATGTTAGCAGTCCTGTCGTACTCAGTTGAATGGACAGTGATTACCAAAGGCTTTCCAGTTTTTTTCTTTACTTCTATGCCAGCATTCATTGTAATCCAATCATGGCAATGTATCACGTCAAACTTCTTTTTTAAAGCAGCTTCAACACATTTTTTGTTGAAAACCTCCACTTCCTTGAGGAAGTTCCATCCATATCCTTTCTCAAATGTTACTGTAGACTCTCTCGTTGAGTTGTAAGGCATTATTGGAACAGAACCGACTTCCTCTATCTCAACGTTCGGTATATTATGTTTAATATTTTGGCTTCTTTTTGGGATTAGAAGAATTACATTAACACTTTTTGAACCAAGTTTTCTCACAAGTTCGTAACAGTGTGTTCCTAAGCCACCTGTTTTAGCTGGAGGGAACTCCCAGCCTAACATTAATACTCGCATTCTACATCATCCTAATATCTACATCATCTTTATAAGGGAAAGTATAACTATAATTATATAGGATGGTATTTAAAACCTTGTAGTGGTGTTGTAATGGCAAAAACAGTATCTAAAGAACATGCATTTTGGTTTTGTAATCATAAAGGTTGGATAGGTCAAATAGCTCATAACTTGGACGAATTTTCAAACCAGGTTAAAGTTGTTTCGATAGAGAGTTTAGAGTTCCATCTCAGAGACGGCAAGAATGACTTTGAAGCTTGGCTAGCAAATGTAATGCAAGAAAAAAGACTAGCCAAAAGAGCGGCAAAAATAAAGAAAGAAGATCTCAGAGGCGAAGAACTCAGGAAAGCGTTAATCAGTTTATTCGAATAATTAGCTTAGAATCTTAACAGCTTGTACAGCAGCAAAAATATCTCCCAATCCAGTTATTTTTCTTAGATGAGGATTGAAAAAAGATGGGACTAAACAGAAATTATAATTATTTATTTTTTTCTTCAAGATTTGTCCTTTTATTGTTTTATTAGAAGCTTTTGAACTTGCAATCAAACATCCAGCTTTTAAGGCTTCCACTTCTTTATTAACGTCATACTTAGAAACTGAAAATGCAAATTTAGAGCTATGAACGCATATCCTTTTCAGGCTGTAATCCTTTGCAGCTTCAAGCGCTGCTTCCATCAAGTCATTTATGCTTTCAGATTTGGCCTTCAAATAAACTTTGCATTCTTTTTCATCTAACCCCCAAGAATCGCAAGCACCATTTTCTGAAAGTCTTTTCATGGCATATCTCATTGATTCTTCACAGCCTAAACCAAATTCTAGGTGAACTTTAGGTCTTTTATTTTTCACAAAATCTAATAAATAATCTGTCCTTCTCTTGTATTTTGGCAAAAGCAAATGAGCATAGCCGATTATTGCTATATCTGTGAATTTCGAATTAAATGCAAGTTTTAGAAAATCATCATCAAATATGCCTTGAGAAGCCATCATATCCCATGTTAAAATATTTCTCCATTTGTTGGATTCAAAAATTATATGTTCGTATTCAGGATCATTTTTTCTTATTGCTCTTTTTGGTGTCTTAAGTTTATCTCCTAACGCAACTTTAAAATCTGGAGAAGCTCTCATAAGTTTTTCAGGCCTAGTAGGATATGAGACAAGCGGTATAATTCCTAATCCAAATAAGGCTCTGCCCATGTTGTTTCCATTACCGCCAGTTCTCAACTCTCTCTTTGGGAAAGTTGATTTTAATTCATCAAAGACTTTTTTAGAAATTATAGATTCGTTATCATCATTTGAACTCTTAAGAACGTAAGCTACTTCTTCTATTGAACTTAAAACAACATTTTTAGGTTTTTTTGCTTTGGAATTTTCTATCCATCTAAGAATATCTTTATTGACTTTTATTACAGAATCTAGGTGAGAGTAGAGGCCAGTAGCAACGCTCACATTAGGCATAGATAAACTTTTGTAAAGCATTAATCTCAAATAATAGATAACATTTAAATATATTTAATCTAAAGTGAATTAAATGAAACTTATATGCTCTAGTTGCGGGACAAATGTTACAGGTCAAGAAGGCTTTGTTAAATTTAAATGTCCTAATTGTGGAGAAGGAACTATAATAAGATGTAGAAGGTGCAAAAAGCTTTCTAATCCATACAGATGTATAGTTTGTAATTTTGAGGGTCCTTAATGGGAAATGTTGCTGTTGCTCTGAAAATAATGCCAGAATCTCCTGAGATTGACTTGGAAAAAATAAAAGCTGAGATTTCTAAGAAAATAAAAATTCAGGACGCCAAGATAGAGCCAATAGCATTTGGATTAAATATGTTAAGGATACTAGTTATAGTTCCAGACAAAGAGACCGGAGAATTGGAAAATAAAATAAGAGAAGTTAAAGGTGTTTCTGATATAGAAACAGAATCTGCTACTCTAGTATAGTTTCTGGTGGAATTACTATAATATCAGTTTCTTTTTCATATGATTTCGTATCTATCGTAGCTTGACCTTTATCTAATGCTTTATGGTAATTATCCATTACTTCAGCTCTTTTTATTTCTTCTAGTTTATCTGCAGTATTTAATACATATTCCTTAGCTTTTCTAGTAAGAATTCCATCTCTATTAAACCAAGGGAATGAATTATATTGACGATCAAGAGTTAGTTGTTGCTTTATAGTCATGGCTAAGGTTTTAGTACTCTCTAGATTTTCTTCACTTAATAAAGTCTCAGAATCTTTTTCTATCTTTCTTTTCATTTTATAGTCTAGTGCTAAAGGAAACACAGTTACAGCTTCTAAAGCTAGTTTAAAGTATTCACGAGGTTTAAGAGTCATATAATTTATTACCTACCAGTAAATATTTAAACCCCTACTATCATTAATATTTATATAACTAAAGGAGTAATCACTTTAGAAAATAAGGGAGGTTATAGAAATGGTAGAATTCGAAACAATTGAAACCAAGGAAATCAAGTTTGGAAATAACAAGTTCTTGGAGATAGCTCGAAAAAGAGCCAAGACTCCTGAAGGCGAAAATGAGTTCATTTCAATTTCTAAGGGATTCATAACACCAACAGGACAAAAAAGATTCAAGAATGCTTTGGGATTTCCAGCTGAGGAAGATATAAAGAACGGTTTGATAGAAGCTTTACAAAGCATTTAAAATTTGGTAGAATTTAGTTAATCGGAAACGAGATGAAACTAAACTTTCTTTTTTCCTTCGCAAACTTTGCAACCGCCAGATATAGTGCATTTAATACAAACGCTAGCACCGCAAGTAGGACAAGTCTGGGTTGAAATGCCTCCACAGCATTGACAAATACCAAGTTTCATATGATCACTTTAGCTTTAGTTTTGCTAACAAATTTATATATTTATCTAGTCTTTTGATTTCTCCTTCCAGTATATTTAATACATTCATAACTTTTTTACTATCCTTACTCTTAGAGGCTTTCAGACTTTCTTTATATTCGCTAAATCTCCTTAGGCTATCATTTACACTTTTTTGAATTCTCACTACAAAAGCCTTTTTAAGGCCTTCCAACAAGTCTCCGTGAAGTTCAATATATAATTTTCTATCACCAGCGTTTTTTATTTTCTTAATCATTCCAAAAAATTCTAGCAGGTCTAAACTTAAGGAAAGAGTTGATATTGAGTATCCTGTTTTCTTAGCTAAATCCTGCAGTGATAGTTTTTTGCCAGAAACCATCAAAGCAGCAATTATTCTTCCATGAATTTCAGAATAGCCTATAGTTGAAGCTAAATTTGCAAAACTTGAGTAAATATCTTTCTCAATATCTTCGATATTCATATTACCACAATATTGTATAAACTATTGAAGTTATTAAAATAGCTATTACTGCTCCGCTTATTAGTTGTAAAATGTCGTGTGCTTTAATCTTAAGTCTAACCCAAAGTGTTAACAAAGTTATTAAATAAATCGGTATTAAATTTAATCCGAAAACATATATTAAGGCAGTAATTGGACCAGCAGTTCCTGCTGTATGTGCAGATATCTTCCAAAAAATATTTATAATAGAAACTGCAGATGTCACAAAAACATAAGACATAGATATTAAAAACATGGCATGTGCGTTTAAAAGCCAGAATACTGCAGATGCTGCTAAATAGCCAACAATTGAAACTAGATAAGGAATCACTCTATCTTCTTTTTTATCAACATTAATGATTCCTTTAGTAAAATAATATGTTGATAAAAAAGGAACTAAAACTAAAAATATAATTCCAATAGTTATGCTCGAAAGAGCGTTTATAGAACCCAATCCGATTGGTGAAAATAAGGAAAATATAATAGTTACATAAAATGCAATCATCGGAGGTGCTAGAATGAATGAAAGAACTTTATAAATATTCATAGTAAAGTTTATATAATTCAAAATATATAAACTTTTATAAGTTTTGAAAAGTTCCAAAAGTTGGTTTTATGAATTTTATAAAAGAAACGCAGTCCATTTGTCCAGAGTGTTTAAAAATATTACCAGCAACTATTTTTGAAGAAAATAAAAAAGTTTGGATAAAAAAGAATTGTCCAAAACATGGAGATTTCTTAGACTTATACTGGGGAGATTATGAAATGTATAAAAAATCCATGGGTTATTTTCATGACGGTAAGGGAATTAAAAATCCAAACGTTGAATTAAAAAATGAATGTCCAAAGAACTGCGGCCTATGCAGCATGCACACTTCTCATACAGCCTTAGGAAATGTAGTTGTTACAAATAGATGTGATTTGCAATGCTTCTATTGTTTCTTTTTTGCTAAAAAAATGGGGTACGTTTACGAACCTAATTTAGATCAGATAAGGAAAATGTTAAGATTAATGAGAGAAGAAAGGCCTGTTCCTGCTAACGCAGTACAATTGACGGGCGGTGAACCTTTGATGAGAAAAGACATAGTTGATATAATTAAGATTGCGAAGGAAGAAGGCTATGATCATGTTCAATTAAATACAAATGGTATTCGCTTTTCTCAAAGTTTAGAATTTACTAAGAAAATTAGGAAAGCAGGTGTAAATACAATTTACTTAAGCTTTGATGGAACTACGCCTAAGACAAATCCAAAAAATCATTGGGAAATCCCTAAAATATTAGATAATTGTAGAAAGTCTGACATAGGAATAGTGCTTGTTCCAACTGTAATAAACACTGTTAATGATAGCAATGTTGGAGATATTTTAAAATTTGGAATAAAGAATGTAAATGTTATTCGTGGAGTTAATTATCAACCAGTCTCTTTGGTTGGTAGAATATCAAAAGCAGATGTTAAGAAATTTAGAATAACAATTCCAGATGTTATAAAGAAGATAGAAGAGCAAACAAATGGTATGGTTATTAAAGAAGATTGGTATCCTGTCCCAACAGTCACTCCAATAACCCATTATCTTGAAGCTTTGACAAATCAATCAAAATATGAACTAACAGCACATCCAGCGTGCGGTATGGCTACTTACTTATTCTTAGATGGAAATAAAATAGTTCCTTTACCTAGATTTTTTGATGTTGAAGGATTTTTAGAATTTTTAAATGAATTATCTAGACAAGCTAAAGGAGCTCATGGGAAGGTTATCACCACACTAAAATTAGTCACAAAATTAAACAGTTTTGTAGACAAAGAGAGACAACCAAAGGATTTGAAGCTCTCCAAAATACTATTTAACATTCTAAGATATGGAGACTATAAATCTCTAGGAAAACTACATCACAAGTCTTTGTTTGTTGGGATGATGCATTTCATGGACTTGTGGAATTATGATATTGAACGTGTTAAAAAGTGTTGCATACATTATGCGCAACCAGATGGAAGGATAGTTCCTTTCTGTGCATTTAATGTTATACCACAATGGTATAGGGATGACATACAGGAAAAATACTCAACAACAATTCCAGAGTGGGAGAAAATAACTGGCAAAAATCTAGATTCAGAACTTTACAAAAGGAATATAAAAGAACTGGAGGCAGACCCACTTTATAAGAAAACATATAGTGGTTTTATCTAATTTAGTTTGTTTATTATATTTATGGGAGTTCAGATCTTTGATATCCTACCAAAAAAGGAATTAGAAATAGAAAATTTAACAGAAAAGACAATAGCAGTAGACGCCTTTCTATGGTTACATCAGTTTCTTAGCATAATTCGTCAACCAGATGGAACTCCTTTAAAGGATTCTCAAGGAAGAATAACAAGTCATATAAGCGGAATATTCTACAGAACTGCTAAACTCATAGAGAATGGCATAAAGTTAGTCTATGTTTTTGATGGGCCTACTATTGGTTTTAAAAAAGCAACAGTGGAGGAACGGCAAGCATTGAAAGATCAAGCAGAAGTAAGATGGCAGGGAGCTTTATCTATTGGAGATGAAAGAGAAGCGAGAAAAGCAGCTCAAATGACATCTCGTTTGACAGGTGAGATGATTGATCAGTCTAAAACATTGCTAGGCTACATGGGAATTCCAATTGTTCAAGCCCCTTCTGAAGGAGAAGCTCAATGCGCTTACTTGTGCCAAAAAGGTTTAGTTTATGGAGTGTCAAGCCAAGACAGCGATAGCCTGCTATTCAATTCGCCAAGACTTATAAGAAACCTGTCAATAACTGGAAAAAGAAAACTTCCTAGACAGGATACATACATAGAGATCAAGCCAGAGCTGATAGAGCTTGAAAAAGTATTAAAAGAATTAGGAGTTACTAGAGAGCAACTGATTATCATAGGATTGCTGGTTGGTACAGATTATAACCCAGGAATCAAAGGATACGGACCCAAGAAGGCTCTAGAACTGGTAAAAAAAGAAAAAACTTTCGATAAAGTTTTTAAAAACGTTGAATGGAACTTTGAGACACCTGCGAAAGAGATCTATGATTTTTATTTAAATCCATCAGTGGAGAAGAATGTTAAAATCGAGTCAATACAACCTCAACCTGATAAAATTTTGAAATTAATGGTTGATGGGTTTGAATTCTCTCAAGAGAGAGTAGAAAAAGTAATTAAAACATTATCTACATCAAAGCAAAAATCTCTAGGAAGCTGGTTAAAATGATTTTTTCTGAGGCTCCAGAATTAAAAGATCTAGTTACATTTATCCCAAATAAAAAAGAACCGATTCATAACTGGTATTATTTTAAAGAGGGATTTTCAAAGCAACTGGTAGACACTTTTATTGATAGGTTCCAATTAAATGAGAACTCGATAGCTCTTGACCCGTTCTCAGGAATAGGAACTACTTTGTTGACCTGTAAACAAAGAGGAATAAGGTCTGTCGGCGTTGAAGTTTCGCCTCTTTTTGTTTTTATTTCAAGAGTGAAGACAAGAGATTATGATTTGGAAAAATTAAAAGAAGCAGTTTCAGAAGCAATTAGTTGGAAATTTGAAAGACCTGCACATCTGCCAAAGGAAAAACACATAACAAAAGTTTTTTCCCGCTACACATTAGAAGACACTATTTTCTATAAGAATAAAATCTTGGAAATACAGGATGAGTATTCCAGAGACTTTCTTTTAGTTGCTTTGATAGACTCTGCCATAAAAGCTAGTTGGACCATGAAAGATGGGGCAGTTGTAAAAATAGAAAAGAGAGGAAAGCCTCCACTAAAAAAATACTTCAAGTATAAAATCAAGAAAATGTTCAAGGACTTGAGAAATACAAACCTAAGACCAATAGAGACTAGAGTTGAGGTAGGAGATGCTAGGAAACTTAGTTTGGAAGATGAGTCAATAGATGCTGTTATAACATCCCCACCTTATTTGAACAAGATAGAATACACGAAAATCTATAACATAGAGACTTCTTTGTTCTTTGAACTTCCAGAAAACAGTCTAAGATCTTACATAGGTTCTAGAGTTGATGATATTGATGTAAGCGACCTAGGCTTGGATGAGAATCTCCCATTGTCTGCAAAAGTTTATTTTAAGGATATGAACCTAGCTTTGAGAGAAATGTACAGAGTTTGTAAAAATAATGCAAAACTGGCTATAGTTATTGGCGGCGGTTGTTATCCTGACAGAGCTGTTGAAGTCGATAAAATAACTGCCGAGCTTGCCGAAAGAATCGG
>CAZYZB010000008.1:0-11684 GCA_964651405.1 uncultured archaeon | reverse complement strand
AATAAAAGTTGGTCAAATTAGAGAAAGCATAATTTTACTTGAAAAATAATGCAGGAGGCCTGCTTTGAACCGACAATTATTACTTAAATCCATATTTTCCAACTAATGGAACAAACATGAAAGAACCAATTGATTTCTTTTCAATCTTACCTTTTAATTTTTTAACAACAAACATGTCCTGTAAGTACAGGTTTCCAATAGGCAAAACCATTATCCCTCCATCTTTTAGCTGTTCTAACAATGGCTTGGGAATCTCAGGACAAGCAGATGTAACTATAATTCTATCGAATGGTGCCTTCTCTTTTAATCCTTCTGAGCCGTCCTTTTCAAACACTTCAACATTTTTTATTCCAAGTCTTTTCAAATTCTTTTTAGCAAACTCAGCTAGTTCTTCAATTATCTCAATTGTATAAACAAAACCTTTTGCTCCAGATAAATAAGACAGTATTGCAGCTTGCCAACCAGATCCAGTTCCAATTTCCAATATTTTTTGACTAGGTTTAACTTCAAGTGCTTCTGTCATTGCCACAACAGTTGATGGTTGGGAAATTGTTTGGTTGAATCCAATAGAAATAGGAAAATCTCTATAAGCTAGATGCTTCATGCCTTCTGGGACGAAGTGCTCCCTCTTAAATTTCCTTAAAGCATCTTCAATGTTTTTTGATTTCAAATAATCCAAGCATTTTATACCTTCTATTAATTTCTCGTTTTCATCTGAGACCATATATTTATTTTATACTAAGAATATATCAATTTATGCACCAAAGCCTTGATGAGTTTATTGCTAAGATAAAATCTTTGGAAATACAGGGAGCAAAAGAGATTGCTATTGAAAGTTTGAAGTTTTTAAGAAGTTATTCAAAAGAAAAGGGGTTTGGAAAAGATTTTGACCGCACTGCTCGTTTAATAGAAAAGACTAGACCTACAGCAGTTATATTGCATAATTGTTTGGAGATTCTTGAAAGAGACAAAACCCTAGAGACAATAAACAAGCTATTAAGAAAACTTGGTCAGATGAACAAGGAAATAGCAAAAAGAGGAAGTCGTTTGATAAAAGACGGCTACTCAATAATGACTCACTGCCATTCAGGTGAGGCATGCGCTGTAATTGAGCATGCTTGGAGGGAAGGAAAGAAAATTACTGTTTATGCAACTGAGACAGAACCAAGACATCAAGGAATAAAAACTGCAAAAGAATTAAGCAAAAAAGGAATGAACGTTATTTTAATTACAGATTCTGCAACTGAATTTTTCATTAAGAATGTTGATATTGTAATTGTTGGTTGTGATGCTTTTAGGAAGGAAGGCGTTGTCAACAAGATAGGGACTTATCCAATAGCAGTCGTTGCTAGAGAGCATAAGAAACCATTCTATGTTGTTGGTAATACGTTAAAAATTGATAAAAGAGAAAAGTTAATTATTGAAGAAAGAAGCCCACATGAAATTTATCATGAGCATATGAAGACCTTGAAGGTAAGAAACCCAGCCTTTGATATCACGCCATGGAAGTTTGTCACTAGAGTGGTTACAGAAAAAGGAATAATGACACCAGGAAACATTTTGAGGATGTTAAAATGAAAAGGACTAGTTTAAAAACAAAAAAAATAGCAAGCATAATAATAATTTTTATATTTTTATTTATCATTTACATTAAACCTGAACTAAGTTTAGATGCTATAATTTTTTTACCAGTTTTAATATTTTATGCAATAATTTTATTTTTTGTAAAAGAAGAAAATCAAATTAAATATCAAAATATTTTAAACAAAATTATAATTATTTATGTTGTACTATCAATATTTTTTCTTATTTTATCTATTTATTTTGGTATAGGCTATTAAGTGATAATATGAAAAAAGAGAAAAGTACTGGGAACGCGATGCTTTTGAATTTTCTAGTGTGGGGATTAGGATATTTTTATCTAGGCAAGCAGGTTATCAAAGGGCTTGTAGTTTTTATATTATATTGCTTAATCTGGTTATTTTCAATATTGCTCATGCTTATAGCTAGATATCCAATAATCTTCCCGGTTATGTTTTGGGTAATATTCTGGTCTTTGTGGTGTAGCATATTTCTTGCTTATGATGCTTATAAAACATCTAATGAAGAGAAGCCAACTCCATTAAAAATTGAAAAGGTGAAAATGGTTGTACATAGATCTAAAGTACACTCCAGGAAGAAATGATTTGATCTGTAAGTTTAGGATTGAACCATCAAAAGGAACTTCTATAAAGCAAGCAGCTGAGCATATTGCAGCTGAATCATCTATAGGTACATGGACAGAAGTTAAGACAATGAGTGAGAAGATAAAGAATCTAGGTGCAAAGGTCTTTGAAATTAAAGGAAATGGTGTAAAGATTGCTTATCCTTTAGAACTATTTGAGCCAGGAAACATGCCTCAAATTCTTTCAAGCATCGCTGGCAACATTTTTGGAATGAAGGCTGTAAAAAATTTAAGATTGGAAGACGTCAAGTGGCCCTACGAGCTAATGAAGTCGTTCAAAGGTCCGTTATACGGAATAAAAGGAATAAGGGAGTTGTTAAAAATCTGGGGAAGACCTTTGTGTGGAACTATAATTAAACCGAAGCTTGGATTAAATGAGGAAGAGCATGCAAAAGTTGCATATGAAGCTTGGCATGGCGGAATAGATATTGTTAAAGACGATGAGAACTTATCTAGTCTTTCCTTTAACAATTTCGAGAAAAGAATCATAGAGACTTTAGTGAAGAGAGACAAAGCAGAAAGAGAGACTGGAGAAAGAAAGGTTTACATGCCGAATATAACAGCTGATTTAGACACTATGTTGGCAAGGGCAAATTATGTGAAACATGCTGGTGGAGAATATGCTATGGTTGACATTGTTACAGTTGGTTGGTCTGCTCTGCAGGCATTAAGAGAAGCGAACGAAGATTTGAAATTAGTTTTACACGGCCATAGGGCTGGTCACGCAGCCTTTACTCGTGGAAAGCATGGCATATCAATGGTTGTTGTTGCCGATGTTGCTAGACTGATAGGACTGGACCAGTTGCACATAGGAACAATAATTGGAAAAATGGAAGGCGTTAAAGAAGAAATTCTAGAAATCGAACATGAAGTTGAGAAAAGAATTGTAAAAGAACAAGGTCATTACCTGGCTGAGAATTGGCATGAAGTCAAGCCGATGTTTGCTGTTTGTTCAGGCGGTCTGCATCCTGGACACGTTCCATATCTTGTAAAGACTCTGGGAAAGGATATAATAATTCAAGCAGGTGGAGGAATCCATGGTCATCCTCTTGGAACAGAAGCTGGAGCAAAGGCCATGAGGCAAGCAATAGATGCTGTGATGAACCATATTTCATTGAAAGAATATGCAAAGAATTACAAGGAACTTAAACTTGCTTTAGATACCTGGGAATAAGTATTTAAAAGTGTTTTAACAAGTGATTTTATGGCAGAAGAGAAAAAAACTGAAAACACTATAAAAGCTAGAATAAATTTTCCTAAATTAACTAGGACAGACATACTTTCAGTAATAGTTCTAATAATCTTTATTATTTTCCTTTCATATCCAACATACGCTCCTAAAGACGATTGTGAAGTTTCAAGACCAGAATACAAATGTGCTTCTTTTAAAGACGTCATGATTGAGAACTGTGATTACTGGGGGAAATATAAATGTGATACTAATGCAGATGTTAGCTTAACGCAAATAGAATGGTACATTGATAACTTATGCAAGCTTCAAAACCAATATCATAATTCAGGATTGGATTGTTCCAATCTTAAGAGTGCCTGCAATCAGATAACTGGAAAGCAAGTTTGTACTACAGTCTAATTAATATAAGCAAAGAATTCTAATTCTAAATGTATGAACTTAAAAGAATTACAAGAAAAAATAAAGGAATTTTGTAAAGAAAATAATTTAGAAAGTCCACCAGAGCATAGAGTATTAGATTTAACTTCTGAAATTGGGGAAATTGCTAAAGAAATACTTAAGATGACATCATATGGAAAAAAGAAATTAGAGTATAGAGAAGAGATGAAAGGAGAGTTAGGTGATGCTCTATATTCTTTAATTACAGTAGCAAATTATTTTAATATTAACTTAGAAGAAGCATTAAATATGATTTTAGAAAAATACAATAAAAGACTGACCAAAGGAAGTGCTGGTTCAGAAAACGAATAGGTGAAGAAAAAATGAAAATGATTGCAAGACCAATAGATTTAGAGGTTGGAGGCAAGAACGTAGTTATAATGAACAAGGAGGACATCGAATCCCTTGGGATGCATTCATTAGACAGAGTTAGGTTAAGCCACAACGGAAAGGAGTTAACTGCAATAGTAGACGAGACATCTAAATTCACAGTAAAAGGCGAATTAATAACAAATGATGATGTAACCAAATTCTTTGGTATAAAAGGAGGAGAGCATTTGGAAGTTTCTCCAGAAAAGCAATTAAGGTCTATTGGATTTATAAAACAAAAAATCTGTGGAGGCAGATTGAACTATGAGGAACTAAAAACAATCGTTAGGGACACTGTTGATAAAAAATTATCAGACGTGGAACTTTCAGCCTTTATAACAGCCCTTTATACTAGGGGCATTTCACTAGACGAGGCTGCTAATTTATCAAGGGCAATGGTTGAGACTGGAAAGAAAATTAATTTTCCAGGGAAATATATTTGTGATAAGCACTCCATCGGTGGCTTAGCCGGCGATAAAACTTCTATAGTATTGGTTCCAATAGTTGCTGCTGCAGGCTTGACTATTCCTAAAAGTTCTTCAAAGGCAATCACTTCACCTTGCGGTACTGCCGAACGTTTTGAAGTTCTAGCACCAGTTAGCCTGTCTCTAGAGGAAATAGAAAAAGTTGTTAAAAAAGTAAATGCTTGTCTAGTTTGGGGAGGAGCTTTGGACATCTCTCCTGCGGATGACATGTTTATTCAAATAGAATATCCTTTAGGAATTGATCCATTATTACTTCCTTCAATCATGTCTAAGAAAAAGGCAATTGGATCAAACTATCTTGTAATAGATATTCCAACTGGCAGAGAGGCAAAAATTAAAACAACTGAAGAGGCTCTTGAGCTTGCTGACGATTTCATCGAGTTAGGGAAAAAACTAGGGATACATGTTGTATGCGGAGTAACATATGGCGAACAACCTTTAGGCCACTGTATCGGTCCAGCATTAGAAGCTAGAGAGGCTTTGTTAACTTTGCAAAATAAAGGACCAAGGGATGTTTTAGAAAAGGCAGTAACATTGGCAGGACTTCTTTTTGAGGCTGTTGGAGTTGGTAATAAGCAAACAGCTTTAGAAATTTTAAAATCTGGAAAAGCAGAGAAAAAACTTAGAGAGATAATCGAGGCTCAAGGTGGCAATCCAAAAATCCAGCCAGAAGACATAGTGATAGGAAACAGCTTTAGTGCAACCAAGTCAAAAAATGAAGGTAAAGTTCTATGGATAAGGAATTCTGAGATAATTCAAGTTGCTAGAAGAGCTGGAGCACCAAAAGACAAAGGTGCAGGCATTCATCTGAATGTAAAAGTAGGTGACGCTGTTAAAAAAGGCGATACACTCTTTACTATATATTCTGATAATTATATGAGATTAAATGATGCTGTTAACTTAGCAGAGGAAGTAGAACCTGTGGTTATAGGCAAGAGGTATGAGGAAAGAATGTTATTAGACAAGGTATTTTCTGAAATTCCTAAAAAGAAGATATTCATGCTAGAAAGGTGATATTGTGGCTAAAAAGAAAGTAACCAAACAGGCTAAGGTTGAAAAACAAAAGAAGAACAACTCTTGGATTATTATTGCAGCAATAGTGATAATTGCTCTAGTTGCAATCTTTTCGTCTATGTATATGAATCCTACAGCTAATACAGGCGGAACATATCAAGGTGGAGATCAACCTCAAGGACAAGGTCAAATACCATCTACAGAATTGACGGGAGATGGTTGTAGAAGAGATTTAGAGTGTCAGTTAGTAAATTGTAAAAGTACTCCGAGTATTGTCGAATGTGTTAACGCAACACATCAAGACCTTTATTTTAAGCAATGCAGTGAAGGTCGAGTGAATGTTGCAACGTATGACTTTTCAAGATGTGGCTGTGTCCAAGGTATATGCAAAATTAAATAATCATAAGGTAAATTATTATTATGCATAAGAAAGTTCTTTTTGTAATACTTGATGGTATAGCAGATGATGTAACAGATACGCCTCTGAAGCTTGCCACAAAGTCGAATCTAGATTTAATAATAAAAAACGGTTTTTCTGGTTTGATAGAAAACAGGGAAGGAGGTCATCCTGATTCTGCTATATCTAACTTCGTTCTTTTAGGCTATGATAAAGATGATTATCCTGGTCGTGGCTATCTAGATGCTTTAGGAATCAACATCAAAACAACACCAGGTAGCGTCTATGTAAGAGCGAACTTTGCAACTGTTAAAGAAACTTTACATGATGATTTAAAAACAGGAACATATGAACCACGCTTGACTGTTGTTGATAGAAGGGCTGGAAGAGACTATACTGGACTTTATGAAATGGCTAAAGACATAAAGGAATTTTTCCTTGATGGAGTAAGAATTGACTTTTATAAGTCCTTGGGACATAGAGGCGTTATTGCCTTGAACAGCATAGCAATTTCTCCAAATGTTTCTGATACTGATTTAGAAAAATTAGATGTAGAAGTTCCTGAAGTAAAACCACTTTCTAATGATAATGAAGCTGCTAAAACAGCAGCAGCTTTAAATAAATTTGAAAAAGAAACTTACAGAATTTTGAAAAATCATCCTGTAAACAAATATAGGTCTGTTCCAGCTAATTTCATTCTTCTTAGAGGAGCAAGCACTTATCGTTACATAAAGAGTTTTAAGGATAATTTTGGCTTGAAAGGTGCGTGCGTTGCTGCTTCGCCTGTGATAAAAGGAATAGCGAGAGCTGCTGAGATGGAAGTTTTTGATGTTTCAGGTGCGACAGGCGACTTGAAGACAGATGTTAGAGCAAAAACCTTGAAGGCTTTGGAAGTTTTGAACAATCATGATTTTGTAGTTTTACATTTTCTTGGTTGTGATGTTGCTGCACATGATAAAAAACCTAACTTGAAAAGATTGTTTATTGAAAAAATGGACAGAGAGGCTTTTGCTAAAATACTTGAGTATGTCGATTTTAGCAAGACGTTGCTAGTTGTTTGTTCAGACCATCCGACTTCATCAAAAACAGGAGAACACATGCCTGGATTTTTGCCATTTATTTTATATACAAAAGGAATAGAATCAAACCATATTCAAAAGTTCGATGAAGAGAGTTGCAAGCAAGGTCCAGTTATAAACATTGAAGACTTTATGGAAGAAGTTTTAAGGTATGTGTAAATAAAAAGTTACACTTTCTGTCCAACTAATATTAACCTATTAGAATCAAAACTTACTTTTTCTCTTTTGAAGCCACCAAAGTTTTTTATAACCTTTAATCCTGAGATTTCAAACATGGCTTCTAATTCATGATATGAGTATGCTCTTGAAGAAGTCATGTTTATTCCAATCTTCTTCTTATTTTTAGAAAGATATGTCCATTTTGTGTTTATTCTACTTTTTGAAAAATCAAATTCTCTTTCTTCTAAAATGTAGCCGTATTTTAATTTCTTCAAACCCTTTTTTCCAAAGTGCTTTATAAGAAAATCTCTATTATTTACATCAATTAGAAGTTTACCATTTTTCTTTAGTGCTTTTACCATTCTTCTTAAAACATCTAAATTCTCTTTGTCCGTAAAGTAACCAAAGCTTGTATAGATGTTGATAATAAAATCAAACTTATTTTTGAAATTTAATTTTCTCATATCCATTTGAATAAATTTTAAATTATCTAAAGATAGTTTTCTTGTTCTTTCCTTACAGTATTTTATGTACTCTTTAGTAAAATCAATACCAGTGACGTTATAACATCTTTTAGCCAGCTCAATGGAATGTCTTCCTATGCCACATGCTAAATCCAATATCAAAGCATCCTTAGGTATCTTGAGAACTTTTAAAATAAAATCTACTTCTTTTTTTGCTCTCTTCTCTCTGTCTTCTAAACCAAATGTTAAAAAGTTTTTATCGAAAAATTTTTGCCACCATTCCATTGTTTTCACTTCTTAGAATTTAGAGTTTCTAACATAAATTATTTTAGGAATTCATCCCAAACAGAGTATATCAAAAATAAAAATCCAATTGCTAGTCCGTATAATGGACCAACTATAAGAATCAAAATCATCACAGCTAGAATCATTACCAAGTATTTTTTATAATTATCATCTTTTTTTCTTTTAGGCTTTTCATTTTTCAAATCTTCTTTAATATCTCTTAATATTTTCTTGTCCTTTTCATCCAGCTTTCCATCTTCAGTTAAATCCACTGGTCCTCTATATCCACAGCGCTGACAAGTCCATATCTGTCCAAGCCAAGGATTAAATGTTATATTCTCGCTACCACACTGCGGACATATTTTTTTCTTCATCTCACCATCAATTAATTTATAATAAATCTTATAGATAAAAAGTGTATATAGTAAAGTTTAAATACTCTTGCGAGATATAATTTTTTACTTGAAGTGATAACATGTACGCCTTTAAATAACATTGGCAATTAGCTGATTAGGCGACTAGATGATGCTCCTTCTGACAACAGTATGTTGTCATTTATACCATACTATCAAGTGTGGTTTCAATTTAATGTTCATACGTTATGTATGAGTGCCATATGAATTGACTGAGAATTGAGCAAAAGCGATGAAAAATCCAGGGGTAAATGATGGCAAGAAACTTTTAAAAAAAGTTTCATCAAAATTAAGATGCGCATCGCAAAATGCTTTGTGGTGTAAGGGTTGAAGTGACTGTGAAATATATTGAACACCTATTGATGCAGAAATGCAGATGAGAAGAAGACGGTAATATGAGTCACTTAAAGATCATTTCGATCAATGATACCAGCAGAAGCAAAAGTTAGGGTCCAAGTAGTAAGCCAACAGGTGGATAGCTAGATTCCAAACTCCTATGAAGAACGTAGCAAACTGCGATAAGTCTTGGGTAGGCGTAAGCAGCCTTTGAACCAAGAATTTTCGAATGCGACTTCGTGCTAGCTTCGGCTAGCGGTCCGAAAGGATAGGGAACCCGCTGAATTGAAGCATCTAAGTAAGCGGAGAAAAAAGAAAATAATGTGATTCTGTGAGTAAAGGCGATCGAAAGCAGAACAAAGCAAACCGAATTGCTGTAGAAATACAGTTAAGATGTGGAGCCTGGTACAACTTAGTTGGTTGACTCGAAGTCTGCTGGAAAGCAGGGTCATAGAGCGTGATAACCGCGTAGAGGAAAACCAAAAAGTTGATTCAGGAACAGAGTACCATTCCTTGAGTATGGAGTGGGAATATAACTCAATCAAGAGCTAACTTTAAATAAGTTTGGAGTTCGATAGTGAAGAAGTAAGGCGACTGAAAGCTAAAAAGCATTCTTAACCGAAGATGAAAAGATCTTGAAACCTGTTGGTCATTGTTATTCATGGTCTGAAAGGTTCTCTTACAAAGGAAAATTGCGTAAGCAGTGTGTACGAGTAAGAGATTACAGGATCATGAAGTCCGTTTCGGATCCAGAGTAAGTGTTCAAACATTTTTCTGGCGAAAAACACGGAACAGGGAGTTTACGCTTGTGGCGAGGATAATTCTTTAATGAAGCATCCGTAGCGAAAGCAAAAAGTGCGTAGCGAAAGCATGGCACTAGGTCTGAAAAGGCCTGCAGTCACAGGAGTAAGACCAGAAACCTCTTGATCTAACCCCGGCCAGGATGAAGCGCAGCGAAAGCTGCGTGGAGGTCCGATACCAACGTTGAGCTGCAATTCACCTGGGTGAGTTGGGGTTAGGGGTGAAAAGCCAATCGAAAGAGGTAATAGCTGGTTCCTTTCGAAATGTGTTTCAGCACAGCCTCATCGGAGATAGTTAACAGGGTAAAGCACTGATTGGGGGACCAAGGAAAGAAATTTCCAGTTTTCCTGTCAAACTAATAATCTGTTAACGTCTGAGAAGATGGGAGTGAGGGCACTGGGGTAAGCTTAGTGTCCGAAAAGCGAACAAGCTAGCCTGGGGTTAAGGTCCCTAATCTTAGCTAAGTCATAAAGGTAGTGTCAACTCAAAAACAGGAGGGGCGTAGGCTCAGAAGTAGCCACCGCATAATCAACGTGTAATAACGGACCTCTCGAGGGTTGGTGCGCTGAAAATCAGCAAGTTTAAATATGACTTCAGATGAATAGTTGGCATGAATAAAAATTTGGCATATTTTGCAGGTGCTTTAAGAGATGGTACAGTATATTTTGATGAAACAAATAAAATACCGAGAGTTAGCATATACAACAAAAACAAACAATGGTTGACAGAAATTATAAGAAAAATATTTTCAGAGGAATTCAAATCCTCTGGCACATTAACAGAAATTAAAGCAAATAATTTTAAATTAGAGGTAAGAAAGAAAAACATATTTGAATTTTGTATTAAACAACTTGAATTCAGTATTGGTAGTCAATGCCAATGGATTACACCGGATATCATAAAAACATCAGATATTGATATTCAAAAAGAATATGTGAAAGGATTTTTTGATGCAGAAGGAACAGTGATAATTTCAAAAAAGAACTATGACAGTTGTTTAAGAATTTATCAATCATGGTACGAGTACAATTCTTGTCCGCCATTAGAGTATATAAAAACAATTTTAGACAAACTAAAAATAAAATGTACATTGGCTTATTCAAATAAGCCTCATGGAAAAAAGAATAAAATGCCAAATTATGCTTTGATTATAAGAAGTAAAGAAAGTATAATGAGATTTTTTGAAAATGTTGGCTCTTATCATCCAGATAAGTCCAAAAAATTACTTGTTTTATATAATAAGCTTGCTGGTCAGCAAAATGGACGGGAGTAAGCTAAGAACCGAGACCCCAGATTACGAAAGTAATAGGGTAGAAAGGCGTTCTGTGTGGGCAGAAGCACCTGCATAAGCAGGTGTGGACCACATAGAATTGAAAATCCTGTTGGTAGTAGCATCAAAGAGAGGTTAGAATCCTCTCCGCCTAAAGGGCAAGGGTTTCACGACAACATTTATTGGTCGTGAGTTAGTCAATCCTAACTCTACTCTTAACTGCTGTAGAGGAAGGGAAATCTGTTAATATCCAGATACCACAGACATACGTGTGGCAACACAAGTCTAACTGCAGACACTTTGGGATATATTGACGTAAGTTAAATAAAGAAAACTGGGAAGTTCCGTCAAGGAGAGAACCAGTTGAATTTATGAATAGCTTCGCTGTATAGTGGAGTTCAGTAAATTTCCAGAGGCCTTGAAAATGTAGTTAGAAAGGATTGTTTGTGATTGTACTGAGAACCGATACAGGTACCCTTGCTGAGAAGGCAATGGCGTGTCGAGTCACGCCAGTCTAGGGAAATCGGCAATCTAGACCCGTATCTTTGGTATAAGGGTTGCCTATGTAGAGATACATAGGTCGCAGTGACAAGGAGGAGGCGACTGTTTAACTAAAACATAGCTGACTGCTAAAGAGAAGTCTTTTGTATAGTCAGTGAGGCCTGCCCAGTGCGAGTGTGTTAAAGCTGGTTTCAACCGGCCTAAGCCCTCGTTAACGGCGGCGGTAACTCTGACCGTCTTAATGGATTAAAAAAATT